>JAZOLH010000047.1:0-3805 GCA_045652815.1 Clostridia bacterium | reverse complement strand
TAAAAAGTTTGTATTCTAAACTCTCCTTACGGAGAACTTAAAATCCTGTTTCAGTCATTGCTGACTAATTAAAAATTCTCATTATCCAAAATTACTCAAAGTAATTTATAAGAGCCTGCTCTGTTCAATTTTCAAGGTTCTAGCCGCGCAAATTCAGCGCGGAATTACATTATAGCATCTTTTGGGGGCCTTGTCAACACTTTTTTGCAAAAAAACGGGGATTTTTTTCGTGATTTTCTAAGAGGGGAATGCGCTTTGGGGCTTTATATAAATAAATGTAAGAAAATAGAGAGAAAATTTGACAAAAAGAAAAATAATTGTTACAATAAGATATATCTTTTTAAAGGCAGGTGGGCGAAATGACAAAAATTACAGCGGCAGAGGCCATGCTGAAAGTGCTCGGAATGAACGGGGTAGAAGTCGTCTTTGGCTATCCCGGTGCTGCTGCTGCGCCCATTTATCAGGCCTTAAAAAAATCCCCGATTACCCATATTTTAGCCCGCAGCGAGCAAGGAGCGGCGCATATGGCGGCGGCCCAGTTTAAGGCAAGTGGCAAAACAGGCGTTTGTCTTTCCACATCCGGCCCCGGTGCCACAAATCTTGTAACTGCCATTGCGGCGGCCTATATGGATTCGGTGCCTTTGGTTGCCATCACAGCGCAGGTGGCGGTTTCCCGCATCGGCAGTGATGCTTTTCAGGAGGTTGATACCACAGGTATCACCGCCCCCATTACAAAAAATAATTATCTTGTTAAAACCCCGGAGGATTTGCCTCGCGTGATTCAGGAAGCGTTTTATCTGGCAGAAACAGGCAGACCCGGTCCCGTTTTGGTTGACGTTCCTTACGATGTTTTAAAAACAAAAATCGAATGGGTGGCCCCCGAAACCAGCGAGGTGCAGGGCTATCGTGTTCGTCAGGATATGGATATTATCGGCGTGTCCCGTCTTTCTGATGCCATCCGCAAGGCGAAAAAACCCTTGCTGGTTATTGGTGGCGGTGTTTTGTCTGCTGGTGCGCAGGATGTTTTGGCAGATTTTCTGAAGCAAACGGGCATGCCTGCTGTTTGCACTATGATGGGTTTATCTGCTCTGCCCGACGGTTTCCTCGGTTTTTTAGGCATGACCGGTGTACACGGCATGGCGGCGGCCAACAGCGCTGTACAGCAGGCGGATTTGGTTATCTTTGCAGGTAGCCGCATCACCGAGCGCAGTATTCCCGACCCGCAGGCGCTGTCAGCACAGGCGAAAACTGCTCATATTGATATTGATCCGGCGGAACTTTCTAAAAACTGTGATGCCGATATTTGTATTTGCGCCGACGTAAAAAGTGTTTTAATGCTTTTAACCGATGCGCTGAAACAGTACCGCGCTTCTTGGAGCGGTGCGGAGATTGTGCCTGCCGAAACAGGCAGTCGTGAGGGCTATGCAGACCCGAAAGAAGTGCTTGCCGCCCTGCGAAAAGAACTGAAAAACCCCGTTATCATCACCACTGAAGTTGGTGCTCATCAAATTTGGGCGGCTCGTCATTTTGCCTTCAAAAAAGATGATGTTTTGTTAACTTCGGGCGGCTTGGGCGCTATGGGTTATGGCCTGCCTGCTGCCATTGGCGCGGCGGTGACATCTGAAAAAACCGTTGTGGCCATTTCCGGCGATGGTAGTTTCCAAATGTCTATGCCCGAACTTGCCACTATGGTGGAAACGGGCGCAAAAGTTAAAATGATTTTGTTCAACAATCGTTGTCTCGGTATGGTGCGCGAGGTGGATAAAGTTTCCCCCAAAGCCCAACACGTACACCTATCTGCTGTGCCCGATTTTTGCAAACTGGCGGCGGCTTATGGCATTCCTGCCGAACGTGTAAACAGTAACGATGCAATCAGCAGTGCAATCCGCAAAATGTTAGATTCTGATGGCGCGTATCTTTTGGAAATTAACACAGACCCGAAAGCACACGCGTAGAAAGGAAGATAAAGATGGCTAAACATATTGTAAATGCAATGGTAAACAACCACGCCGGTATTTTGTCTAAAATCTCCGGTCTTTTTGCCCGCCGCGGCTTTAACATTGACTCTTTGGCGGTTGGTGTGACACAAAATCCCGAAATTTCTGCTATGACCATCGTAGTTAACGGTGATGCACACATGGTTGATCAGGTGGCAAAACAGCTTGCGAAACTGGTTGGTGTTTTGGAAGTGCGCATTCTGCCTCACAACGCGGTTGTTAGCCGAGAACTGAGTTTAATCAAGGTTTCCTGCGATGCAAAAACCCGTAGCGAAGTGAAAGAAATTGTTGATATTTTCCGTGCGTCCATCATTGACATCTCCGAAAATGCGGTGATTGTTGAACTGACGGGTACACCCCAGAAAATTGACGCCTTTGAGCGTATGTGTAAGCCCTATGGCATCGAAGACCTGTATAGAACGGGTATGATTTCGATGACTCGTACAGTCGAAGACTAATTCAAATAAATAAAAAAGAGATTGCCGATGGCAATCTCTTTTTTTATTGCATTAAAACGTAAGTTCTTTCCAATCAATCGGTACTTTCCTATCCGGTCGGTCGGGCTCGGTGGAAGCAACGGTTGCCACGATGACGGTTTTCGCACCTGCTTTCTTTAAAAGAAGGGCAAGGGCATCGGCGGTGGCGCCGGTGGTTAACACATCATCAATTAAGAGGAATGTTTTGCCGCGGACTTCGTCTTTTGACAGGTTCAAAGCAAATGCACCGTCCACATTTTTGAATCTTTCGGTGTAACCGAGGGTGCTCTGTTTGGGTGTATCTTTGATTTTAGAAAACGCATCGCGAAGGAACGGAATTTTCAAAGATTTTGCAACGGGACGGGCAATTTCTTCCGCCTGATTATAGCCCCTTTCGTTTAATCTTCTATTAGAAAGTGGAGCGCAAACAACAAAATCAATGGAAAATTCGCTCACAAATGGAGCGATGCGACTGATTAACAAGGCAGAATATGTGCGCGAGTGGTCAATGCGCTTATGGAACTTATATTTAATGATAGAATCCCTGACGGCATACGCATAGGTCAGGCAAGAAAGGGCTTTATCAAAGTGGTGCGGGTGGCTGCGACAGTCGTCACACAGTTCTTCGCCCTCTGAAAGCCGACATCCGCAGATGCGGCAGGTGGGAACATCCGCTAAAAAGACCAAAGATTCCTTGCAGGCGTCACAAATGCAAAGATTATCCTCGGGAAGTCTCATCACGTAATTGCAAAAGGCGCAACGGTCGGGAAAGAACAGGCTGGAGAAGCGGTCAAAGAGTTTCTCAAAGCGCATATTGTTCTACCATATGGCGCAGAGCCACCAAATAGCCATCTTTGCCAAGACCGCTGATTTGTTCAACACAAGCGGGCTCGATCACAGAGATGCGGCGGAACTCCTCGCGGGCATGAATATCGGACAGATGTATCTCGATGGTGGGAATCGCCACAGATTTGATGGCGTCGTGGATGGCGTAACTATAGTGGGTATAGGCGCCGGGGTTAATGATAATACCATCCATCTTTTTGTAGGCCGCCTGAATGGTGTCAATCAGCGCACCCTCACAGTTAGACTGAAAAAAGGTAACGCTAACGCCAAGGTCTTTGGCTAGCGCCTCGATTTCGGCATTGATGTCTGCCAATGTGGTGCGGCCATAGATCTCCGGCTCACGAATGCCCAGCATATTCAGGTTAGGACCGTTGATTACTAAAATGTTTTTGCTCATATTTTCATCGCCTTTCGGGTTTGTAACTTTATTGTACCACAGCTGTTGCAACTTTTCAATCAAAAGAGAGCTTAAAAAGGACAAAAAAC
>JAZOLH010000046.1:0-5086 GCA_045652815.1 Clostridia bacterium | reverse complement strand
TAATCTGGCGATTAAAATGCCAAGGTCTGTCAGCGCACCACCAAAGAAACAAAGGGGAATTTGAAAGAGGCGACCAAGACCGAAGTTTTTCTTCAGTACGAATATCTGTGCCACAAATAAGAACATATTGGTGATAAATGTCCACATCCCAAAAGATACCGAAGTAAACTTTAAACTGAACACATTGGCCACAGACGAAATCGGCGAAATACCAAGTTCTGAATATTTGATAAACGCGATACCGAGCGATGTGAAGAAAATGCCCACTGCAAACACAATAAAGCGCTTTACTGTCTCTTTAACGTTCATTTTTCCGCCCCCAAATCAAATTCCTTTTCATTCTAGCATATTATGAATTTTTTGTCAATTCTCGGCAGAAATGTTGAAATTAAGCAGGGACTGTGATATAATTTGATTATATTTTTTGAGGTGATATCAATGTTTAAAAAATTTTTTATCACAATCTTGATAACTGTCTTATTGTTAACCGTTGTCGGCGTTTTGCTTCATAACGTGTTAGCGCCTCAAACAAAGCAGATAACAGCTGAAGAGGCAGAGAAACTTTGTTACGCTGTGATGGGCGAGCAGGATGAAGCCACCGGTTTTCCTTTTTCCTTCGGCGTTACAGGAACCATTGAGCAAGACGGAAAAGAATACTATGCCATCCGTGCTTCCTGGCTTGTGAATAACAGCCATATGTCTTACATCGGCGATTTCTTTGTAACAACAGACGGCAAAGAAGTCTATACCGGCTTTGTTCAGGCAGGGGAGTACATCATCGAAGAATTGATTTGGAGCGAATGATTGACGTTGTTTGATGGTAGGTAAGGCCGCAGGCAACTTTATCAGCCGAAAAACCCCTGCTAACACCGCCTTGCTGGTTGGAAGTGGTTTATTCTACATCTCCGACTTAACGCTGGTTCTGGGCAGTTTTGCAGGTCTTGGCGGATGGACACATCACCTTTGCATGGGCACATATTATCCCGCGGTTTGCTGTCTTGTACTTTCGGTCGCTTTACAAATGACAGAAGAAACAAAAAAATAAATAACTAAAATAATTATCATACAGGAGGTGAAAACATGAACGCAGAAATTTTTGTAACATCGCAATTAAATAGACGAAAAAAAGGATGGAAAATTGCGGTTACTTGCCTGCTTTCTGTGCTGATTATGTTTTCACTGCTGTTGGTTTTCTCTGCTTTTTGGTATACCCGCTATTACGGTGAAACGGGCTTTGATTCCGTTATGTACACCCTTCTTTCCAAAATGAACGGTGTGAACAGCGACATTGTTAAAAGTTACTGTTTAGATAGTCTTTTGCCCTCCGTTCTCATTGGCGGTGTTTTGATTTTCCTGTTGTTTTATTTAAAAGTAAAACTCTGGGGCAAGAGCCTTGTTGCGCTTATTTTGTCCGGCGTTATGATGTATATGGCAGGTACGCAGGTGAACCTGTTCGGTTATCTGAAAAAAATCGTGAAAACTTCCACCATTTATGAGAATTATTATGTTAAGCCCTCAAATGATGTGATTACATTCCCCGAAGAAAAACGAAATCTTATCTTCATTTTCTTGGAATCGATGGAAGCCACTTATATGTCAGAAGAGGAGGGTGGTTCATTTAAGGAAAATTTAATGCCTGAACTGACTCGACTGGCCAAAAATAACATAAACTTTTCTTATACCGACGGTGTTGGCGGCTTTTTAACCCCCAGCGGCACAACCTGGACTGTAGCAGGTATGGTATCCCAGAGTTCCGGCGTGCCCCTGAAAGGCTCTGCGGGCGCATTGGAAAACAACGAATATGGTAAAGAAGAGTTTCTGCCCGGCGCTATAACCTTATCCGATGTACTGCACGAAAATGGCTACAAACAGGCGCTTATCGTTGGCTCCGATGCCTCATTTGCCAATCGTGACGTGTACTACGAAACCCATAAAACAGACTATATTTATGATTTAGACACCGCAAGAGAAGAGGGTTTTATCCCCGAGGATTATTATGTTTGGTGGGGCATGGAAGACAAGCTGATGTTCGACTATGCCAAAGACAAAATCAAAGAACTGGCACGCGGCGATGAGCCTTTTGCCTGCACCTTGTTAACAGTTGACACGCATTTTCCCGAAGGATATGTTTGCAGTGAATGTGATGACAAGTTTGACCAGCAATACCAGAACGTTATTGCCTGTGCAAGCCATCAGACAGATCGTTTTATCCGTTGGATTCAGCAGCAGGATTTTTACGAAAACACAACTGTTGTGATTTGCGGCGACCATTTGAGTATGGACTATCAGTTCTTTGATGACAACGTGCCCAAAAGTTACAGTCGAAAAATGTATAACTGTTTTATCAATTCGGCAGCAACAACCGATAACACAAAGAAAAGAATCGCCACAAGTTTAGATATTTTCCCGTCTACCTTGGCGGCAATGGGGTGCGAAATCAAAGGCGAACGTTTAGGTCTTGGCACAAATCTGTTCTCTAAAGTTCCCACATTAGCCGAAGAGTTTGGCTACGAGGAATTTGACCATCAACTGTTATACAGCTCTAATTTTTACATTAAAAATCTTTTAATAAAATAACCAAATAAAACCGGAGGATGCAACATCATGGTATCTCAAAAAATGTATGAACTTGGCAGTAAGCGAAGTGAAATTCGCGAACTGTTTGAATATGGTTTAAAAAGAAAGGCAGAAATCGGCGTCGAAAACGTGTTTGATTTCAGTTTAGGCAATCCCAGCGTGCCTGCGCCCGAATGCGTAAAAGAAGCCCTTGCTGAGCTGGTTTTGAACACTGACCCCGTGGCTTTGCACGGTTACACATCGGCGCAGGGTGCACCCGATGTTCGTTCTGCTTGCGCTGACTATGTGAACAAAACATTCGGCACAGACTACACAATGGATAATTTCTATATGACCGTCGGTGCCGCCGCATCTTTAACCATTTCTTTATCCGCCATTGCTGAAGACGCTGGAGAAGTGATTGTGCTGGCGCCTTTCTTCCCTGAATATACTGTTTTCATCAAGCAGGCAGGGATGACACCTGTTGTTGTTAAATGCAGAGAAGAGGACTTTCAGATTGATTTTGATCTGCTCGTATCTGCCATTAACGAAAACACAAAGGCCATTATCATCAATTCTCCCAACAATCCCTCCGGTGTTGTTCTCTCTGAAGACACCATCAAAAAACTGTCTGCCGTTTTAAGCGAAGCGGAGAAGAAATTCGGTAAAGAAATTTACATCATCGCTGACGAGCCCTATCGTGAACTGGTGTATAACGAGAACTGTGTTGTGCCTTTTATCCCCAATTACTATAATAACACCATCGTTTGTTATTCTTTCAGTAAATCTCTGTCACTTCCCGGTGAACGTATTGGCTATGTGTTAGTGCCGAATACCGCAAAAGACTGGAAGAACATTTATTTTGCAGTTTGTGGTGCGGGTCGTTCTTTAGGTTTTGTTTGTGCGCCCAGCCTGTTCCAGAAAATTGTGCCCAAATGCATCGGCAAAACCGCAGATATCTCCGTTTATAAGAAAAACCGCAACATTCTCTGCGATGCTTTAGGCAAATATGGTTACAAAGTGGCTCAACCCGACGGTGCTTTTTATCTGTTTGTGAAAGCACTGGAAGAAGATTCTCACGCTTTCTGCGAAAAAGCGAAGAAATATGAACTGCTTTTGGTTGCAGGCGATAGTTTCGGTTATCCCGGTTATGTGCGCATTTCCTACTGTGTTTCCACAGAGATGATCGAAAAATCCTTGCCGTCTTTTGAAAAATTAGCAAAAGAATATTGCTAATTTATGTATTTGCCTAAAATTTTTGCATATACTAAAAAAGGAAAAACTTTTTCTTGACATTTTTCATCTTTTTTGGTATGATTTTCTATGTAAAAGGGAGTAGTTAGCACCCGTTGGGTGTTTTCCGATTCGTCATCACGTGGCGCAGGCCCATAGGTTTCTGCAATACCGGGTCGGAACATAGTAACAAGACTTTTACTGCTATTTGTTGTGCAGTAAAAGTCTTGTTTTATTTTTTATGTAAAGGAGTTTTAAAAATGGAGTATGTTTTGTTAATTATCGGTTTTATCCTTTTGGTAAAGGGTGCCGACTATTTTGTTGACGGTAGTTCTTCCGTGGCAAGTCTTTTAAAGGTGCCGCCCTTAATCATCGGCTTAACCATCGTTTCTGCAGGCACAAGCGCCCCTGAAGCCGCTGTCAGCATTACAGCTGCCGCAAATGGCATTGGTGGTCTTTCCGTGGGTAACGTTGTGGGCTCTAACATCTTTAACCTGCTCGTTGTCATCGGCGCCAGCGCACTGATTGCACCGTTTAAGACCGATAAAGACATCCTGCGCCGTGATTTACCTATTAACCTTATTATCTCCGTTCTGCTGCTCATCTTCGTTTTCAACGGTATTTTAGGCAGAGTAGAGGGCGTTGTGTTATTTTTACTGATGATTGCCTATATGGTTTATCTGATTATCGACTCTATCAAGCATAAAGCAGAGGCCGAAGATGTTGAAACCATGTCTCCCATTAAGAGTGTTATCTTTATCATTGGTGGCTTGGCGGCTATCATTTGGGGTGGCGATTTAGTTGTTGACGCTGCAACAGCCATTGCTAAAACATTCGGTCTTTCTGACACTTTGATTGGCTTAACCATCGTTGCTGTGGGTACATCGCTTCCCGAACTTGTTACCTCTGTAGTTGCCGCTCGTAAAGGTCAAAGCGAACTTTCCTTAGGTAATGCGGTTGGTTCCTGCATCTTTAACATCCTCTTTATTTTGGGCATCTCATCCGTTATCATTCCCCAGACTATCGATCCCCAGTTAATTATCAACAGCGTTATCCTGATTGCTGTTTCTGCATTCCTTTGGTTTGTCGGCAAAACAAAAGGAAACATCACAAGGGTAGAAGGCGTTGTTTGCGTTTTGGCTTATGTTGCCTATACCGCATATCTGATTTTAAGTATTTGAGCATAAAGAGAAAGAGCGTATGCCAAAATCGGCATACGCTCTTTTTATGTAAATTTTACAATACCTTGCTTAAGAATAACTGTGTTCTGGGGTTCTGGGGATTATCGAAGATATCC
>JAZOLH010000045.1:0-16340 GCA_045652815.1 Clostridia bacterium | reverse complement strand
GCAAGCCAAAACCGACTCATCCCTATAAAGCCCCGCCGTTTGCGGTGGTTTTTTTATGCATTTTTTCATTTTTCTCCACTTTTTCCCCCACTTTTCCCCCACCACCAAAAAACACACCAAAAAAGACCTATTTTTTGATATTTTTTCTCGTCAAAAATCGGCAAATATTGTGCCTCTTTTTCGACTAAATACAACATCTTGTACATTACAATTTAATTGCAAAAAAAATAAATTTTTTTTACAAAAACACTTGCAAAATGCGTAAAAATAGAGTAAAATTAAATAAAAGAGGTTAAAAGTGGTGCAAAGTGGAGCAAATCCACTTCAGGTTTTTTGAAAAGGAGTTCAAAAAATCTTATTTGCATTTTCAAAAAAATAACTTCTACTTCCTATTTAATAAACAAAGGTGGTGAAAGGGCATGTTCATTGGTGAATACCAGCATACGTTAGATGTAAAGGGCAGAATGTTTGTGCCCTCTCGCTTTCGTGACGATTTAGGTGATACATTCATCGTAACCTTAGGTCTCGATAACTGCCTTTTTGTATTTCCCCAAGAAGAGTTCGACCGCTTAAAAGCAAAACTGGATGCTGTATCCATCACAAATAAGGATGCCCGCCGCTTTGCTCGTTTCTTCTTTGCTCGCGCATCTGAATGCGAAATGGATAAACAGGGTCGAATCATGATTCCCTCCATCCTGCGTGAATATGCAGGCCTGACCAAAGATGTCACCGTTGTTGGTGTTTCTAACCGCGTGGAACTTTGGAACAGTGATGCTTGGGAAGACGAACACAGTTTTGATAAATTCAGCCCCGATGAACTTTCTGAAAAAATGGAGCTGTTAGGACTATGACCGATAAAGTAAACATCGAGTTCCATCACGTCCCCGTTATGTTGAATCCCTGCTTAGAAGCCTTAGCGATTAACCCCAGCGGCACTTATGCCGATGCAACGCTGGGCGGCGCAGGTCACAGCAGCGAAATTGCAAAACGTCTGGCAAATGGTCACTTGATTGGCTTTGACCGCGACCCCAATGCCATCGCAGTCTCCGGCGAGCGCCTTGCCCCCTTCGGCGAGCGTGTTACGCTGGTAAACCGAAATTACTCCGAAGTGAAAGATGCTCTTTCCTCTTTGGGTGTTAACGGTTTAAACGGCGCCTTGATGGATTTAGGCGTTTCCTCTCACCAGTTAGACGAAGCCGACCGTGGCTTTTCCTATATGCAAGATGCGCCCCTTGATATGCGCATGAATCCGAGCGACCCTGTCAGCGCTGCCGATATTGTAAATACCTACAGCGCCAAACAGCTCGAAGATATCATTTACACTTACGGCGAAGAACGCTGGGCTCACCGCATTGTTGACTTCATCATCTCTGAGCGCGAACATTCGCCGATTCTGACCACCGGTCGTTTGGTGGAAGTTATCAAAAAGGCCGTCCCCAAAGACGCACGGCGTGACGGCCCCCACCCGGCCAAAAGAACCTTCCAGGCCATCCGCATTGAAGTAAACAACGAATTAGGCGGTCTGGAAACTGCATTACATGACTTTATTGACGTATTACTCCCCGGCGGCAGATTGGCCGTCATCACTTTCCATTCCTTAGAGGATAGGCTTGTGAAAAATGTGTTTCGCGAACGGGAACGCGGATGTACTTGTCCGCCTTCCATCCCGGCCTGTGTCTGCGGCAAGACCAGCGCCGGCAAAGTCGTAACCCGCAAGCCTATCCTGCCTACCCCTCAAGAACTAGACGAAAACCCCAGAGCCAGAAGCGCAAAACTGAGAGTTTTCGAAAAGAAATAAAATCCCGATAGATTGGAGTGACAAGAGCGTGAACAGCAGAACAAACTTAGCCTATGACTCAACTATGACTGCCCCCTATCCCACCCGTATGCCTTCCGCGCAGTCTAACCTCAGAATTCATACAGCTACCAAGGCTAGCGAAGTTGCTCACAAAAAATCTCACTCCGTAAAATTTTCCAGCATCGCTATCGTTGTTTTATTTGCGTTCTTGGTTCTCTGCCGCGGCGTTATGATTACCGATAAGAGTGCCGGCATTGATAAAAAGAGAAATGAACTCAATGCACTGATCACCTCCAACGAAAAACTGCAGGTTGAAATCGACCGTTCTTTGGATTTAGACAAAGTTGAAGCCATTGCAATCGGCGAATTAGGTATGAGACGTGCTGAAAAATACCAAACTGTATATGTAGATTTAGAACAAACCGATTTCGTGGAAAAAACCGCAAAAGGTAGTTTCTTATTCGGCGGTAAAACAACCCCCACCGAAACCGGCATCGTTTCCTACGCAGACTAAGCATATTAGACCACTTAGGCCACTATATATAAAATAAGCGCATTATTGTATGCGCTTATTCTTCACTCTGGGCGTAAATGATTCTTACACCCGGCACAAGTTTTGTAAAGGAGAAGCGGGCAAACCGCCATGTGGCAAGTATGAATAACACTGTTCCAAAACGCGATATGAGAGTTAGAATATTATATACTTTGATAGCCTTTGCCATTTTATTGCTTTTGCTCGGCGGAAGGCTTGTTTTTTTACAGCTGATTCAAGGTCCCGAACTGCAAAAAGACGCTCTTTCTCAGCAGACTCGTGATGATTTGGTGGCATCTCACCGTGGCGCTATTTATGACCGCAACGGTAAAAAACTGGCCCAGAGTTCCACCGCCCACACCATCACCGCCAACCCCACAGAAATCAAAAACGCTAAAAAAGATATCACCGAAATGTCCGCCAAACTGTCCGTGGCACTGGAGATGGAAGCCTCCGAGATTGTTGAGCTTCTCTCCACCGATTCCCGCCATGTATTTTTAAAGCGCCGCGTGGAAGACGATATGGCAACCGCAGTACGCGAGCTGGATTTAACAGGCATTTACGTGCAGGAAGACGCTAAGCGCTATTATCCTTACGGTAACTTTGCTTCCCACATCTTAGGTTTCGTCGGTTACGATAACCAAGGTCTCGGCGGCATCGAAATGGTGTATGATGAAGAATTAAAAGGTGCTCCCGGCCGCATTATCGCCCTGAAAAACGCCTTAGAAACCGATATGCCTTTTAAAGAAGAAAAGCATGTTGACCCCGAAAACGGTATGAATGTTGTGCTCACCATCGACGAAGTGATTCAGCACTTTGCCGAAAAGCACTTAGAAGCCGCTTATTATGAAGAAAAAGTGCAGGCAGGTGCTTCTGCCATTGTCACCGACGTTAAAACCGGTGAAGTGCTGGCTATGGTAACAAAGCCCGACTTTGATGTAAACGACCCCTTCACTCTCCCCGAAGAAGTCACAACCGAACTGGCCGCTATTGAAAATAGCGATGAACGCACCGAAGCCCGCTCTAAAGCACTGGAAAAAATGTGGCGTAACAAAGCGGTGCAGGATTCTTACGAGCCCGGTTCCTGTTTTAAAATCATCACAGGCTGTATGGCATTAGAAGAAGGTTTAATCACCCCCGAATCCTCTTTCTTCTGCTCCGGCTCCAAAAAAGTTGAAAACTACTCCATCGGTTGTTCTCACGAAGATGGTCACGGTGCTCAAACCTTTGCCGATGCTGTTAAAAACTCCTGCAACCCGGCATTCATTGATGTAGGTATGCTGGTGGGCAAAACCAAATTTAAAGAATATTACAAAGCCTTCGGCTTTATGGATCCCACAGGTTTCGACCTGCCGGGTGAAGCCAGCGGTCTTTTCTACTCCGATGCAAACTATAACGTTGTGGAACTTGCAACCGCATCCTTCGGTCAGGGCCCCGTTGTAACACCCCTGCAGCTTATGTCTGCTGTTGGCGCTGTGGCAAACGGTGGTAAACTGATGAAGCCCTTCTTAGTTAAAGAATTGTTAGATGCCGATGGCAACGTTGTCAGCAAAACCGAACCCACCGTTGTCCGTCAGGTTATCTCTCAAAAAACCTCCGAACAAATGTGTGCAATGCTGGAAAACACCGTATCAAACGGTACCGGTCGTAACGCCTATATCAAAGGCTACCGCGTTGCAGGCAAAACAGGTACATCCGAAAAAATCCCCCGTGGCAACGGTAAATATATCTCCTCTTTCATCGCTTTTGCTCCTGCAAACGATCCGAAAGTGGCTTGCCTCGTGGTACTGGATGAGCCCTCTAACGGCGAATATTACGGTGGCGCCATCGCCGCTCCCGTTGTAGGCAAAATCTTAGAAGATACCCTGCGTTATATGGGCATCGAACCTCAGTACACCGAAGAGGAAAAAGCATCCCTTGAGGTGTATGTGCCCGATGTTAAGGGTCTTTCCCGTAACAATGCTATCAAAAACCTCCGCAACGAAGGTCTTAACTATAGAATCGTAGGTAACGGTGAAACCGTCAAGAGCCAAACGCCCAAAACAGGCTCTATGCTCCAGATGGGTTCCGTTGTTATCCTCTATACAGAAGATAACGCAACTCAAAGCGTTATCGTTCCCGATGTAACCGGTTTAACACCCGCTCAGGCACAGGCCCGATTGGTTGAAAGCCGCCTGAATATGATTCTCTCAGGTGCAGGCGCAACGGGACAGTCTTCCAACAAATCTATCGCCAACAGGCAGTCCCCCGTAGCCGGTGCCACCGTTAGAGAAGGTACCGCTATCCAAGTCGAATTCAGGTATCTGGATGTAGACTAAACCCAAAAGGAGTCCGTCTATGAAACTCAGTCAAATACTATCGGGTATCCCCTTAACCTGCCATATAAAAGAAGATGTCGAGATCACAGGGATCGCATACGATTCCCGTCGTGTTACGCCGGGTAATCTATTCGTATGCATCAAAGGATATCAGACAGACGGTCATACGTATATTCAAAGCGCCATTAACAATGGCGCTATTGCCATCTTAGTGCAAGATGATACAGATGCCATAGAAGGCGTCCAAATCCTCAAAACCGAGGACACAAGACGTGGTTTAGCCATCGCCGCCGCCAATTTCTATGACCACCCCGAAGAAAAACTGTCTGTCATCGGTGTAACGGGTACCAATGGCAAAACAACCGTTACAACCCTCATCAAAAGCATTCTGGAATTTTCGGGTAAAACCGTTGGTTTAATCGGCACAAATGCCAATATGATTGGCGATACTGTTCTCCCTGCCGACCGTACCACTCCCGAATCCTTGGAATTATTCGAACTGTTTGACCAGATGGTTAAAGCAGGTATGCAGTATGTGATTATGGAGGTTTCCTCCCATTCTCTGTATCTCCACAGAGTCTATGGCATCACCTTCTCTGCCGCCGCTTTCACCAACTTAACCCAAGACCATTTAGATTTCCACGAAACCATGGAAAATTATTATCTGGCAAAACGTATGCTCTTTTCTATGTGTAACTGCGCCATCATCAACACAGATGATAGCTATGGCAAACGTCTGGCAGAAGAAACCACCTGCCCCACTTCCCGCTTTGCCATTGATTCCGCCGCAGATTTCACAGCCAGTGATTTGCGCATTTCCCCTCGTGGCACCATCTTTAATTTAGCCCACGAAGGTGCAAACTACGCTGTCCGTCTGGGCATCCCCGGTAAATTCTCTGTTTATAATGCTTTGGCGGCTTTTGCCACCTGTATGGCCCTTGGTATTGATGCCAAAACCATCACCGATGCACTGCTCATCGCCAAAGGCGTTTGCGGACGTGCTGAAATCGTCTACACACCCAAAACAGACTACACCGTCATCATCGACTACGCTCACACCCCCGACGGTCTTGATAACATCATCAGAACCATCCGTGAGTTTGCCAAAGGTCGCGTAGTCACTCTGTTTGGTTGCGGCGGCGACCGTGACCCCGTCAAACGTCCCATTATGGGCGAAGTGGCAGGCAGTCTGTCCGATTTTTGTATCATCACATCCGATAACCCGCGCACCGAAAACCCCACCGCTATCATTGACCAGATTGAAGTGGGTATGAAGAAAACCGACTGCGCATATACTGTCATAGAAAACCGCAAAGAAGCCATCCGCTATGCTCTGGAAAAGGCACAGCCCAACGATTGCATTATCTTGGCGGGCAAAGGTCACGAGACCTATCAGATTATCGGCAAAGAAAAACGCCATTTCGACGAGCGTGAAGTGATTGCCGAAATCCTAGAAGATTTAAGCAAATAAAACACAAGGAGGCCACCGGTATGAAGCCGATTACAGTTAAAGAAATTGTCCTCGCCACCGGCGGCACTTTGCTTTGGGGCAACGAAGAAACAGCCATCTCTTCCGTTTGTATCGACAATCGAAAGGTAACGCCCGATTCTTTGTTCATCCCTTTAATCGGCGAGCGTTTTGATGCGCACGATTTTATCGAAAGTGCGCTCTCCACAGGCGCCGAAGTTACCTTGACCGCCGGTGCCGACAAGGTTAATGCCTCTTGGGGCAAAGCCGCTATCTTGGTGGCGGATACCCGCCTCGCTTTAGGTGCCTTGTCTGCCTATTACCGCAAAAAGTTCTCTCTGCCTCTTGTAGCCATCACAGGCAGCGTGGGTAAAACCACCGTCAAAGAACTGACCTACGCCGCACTTTCAGCCGCAAAAAACACCTTAAAAACCGATGGTAACTTCAATAACGAAATCGGTCTGCCTTTAACTCTCTTCCGCTTGGAAGAATCTCACGAAGCCGCCATCATCGAAATGGGTATGAGCGGTTTTGGCGAAATCGATGCACTGGCTTCTATGGCAACCCCCGATATTGGCATCATCACCAACATCGGTATGTCCCATATCGAAAAACTGGGCTCTCAGGAGAATATTTACAAGGCAAAGTCTGAACTCTTTGCCCATATCAAAGAAGGCGGCATCGTGATCTTAAACGGTGAAGACCCCATTTTAGCCGCCCACAAAAACGAAATTAAGCACAGGGTTATTTCTTGCGGTTTGGCGCCCGATTACGACCTGTATGCTGACAATATTACATCCACCCCCGACAGCGTCACTTTTACTGCTGTTTGGAAAAACGAAAAAACAATCATCACCCTTGGTTTCCCCGGCGAGCATAATGTGGTGAATGCTCTGCTGGCTTGCGCCGCGGCTTTGTGCCTGGGTATTTCGATGGAAACCGCCGCTAAAGGACTTTCTGCCTATGTGCCCGATAACCAGCGCATGCAGTTGATTGATGCAGGCGGCATCACCATCATCAACGATTGTTATAACGCCGCCCCCGCTTCCGTTTCTGCCGCCATTCGCGTTCTTTGCGCGCGAGAAGGTCGCAAAATTGCAGTTTTGGGCGACATTAAAGAACTGGGCGAATTTGCAGAATCTGCCCACCGCACCATCGGCAAAGAAACCAAAGAATCAGGTCTCGATGCAGTCTTCGCCTTCGGCGAAAATGCCAAATGGATTGCAGAGTCTGCCGAGGGTATTGCCCGTCACTACGATGATATCGATGCATTAAACGCTGACCTTAGCGCATTTGTAAAAGAGGGCGACAACGTGCTCATCAAAGCCTCCCGTGCTATGAAATTAGAGCGCGTCACCGCTTATCTGACAGAACAGAAACAGTAAACAAAGGAGTCATCACTATGAACAGCATTTTGATTTCCATTGCTATATCAACCATCATTTGTCTGATTGCCACACCGATTTTAATCCCCTTTCTCCGTCACTTAAAATTCGGTCAGAGCATCCGTGAGGAAGGTCCTGCTTGGCATCAGAAAAAAAGCGGCACACCCACCATGGGCGGCATCAGCTTCATTCTCTCTTCCGTGGCCGCGGCTTTAGTTGTCATCATCGCAAATTTCGGTCTCCGTTGGGATTTATTGCTCCCCGTCCTGACCGCATTTGCCTATGGCTTGGTTGGTTTCTGGGATGACTTTATCAAAGTTGTCAAAAAACGGAATCTGGGTCTTTCTTCCAAGGCAAAATTTGCCGCTCAGCTTTTCGTGGCTGTTGTCAGCACTTTTTTAATGAACCACTTCGGCTTCATTGATGGCGAACTGATTATTCCCTTTATGGCAAATCCCATCGACATCGGTTTCTTTATTATCCCCCTGAATGTTTTAGTGCAACTGTCTGTTGTCAACAGCGTGAACTTAACTGATGGCTTAGATGGTTTAGCCACAAGCGTAACCTTAATCGTCAGCCTGTTCTTCGTGCTCATCGCATCTTTCATTGATGCTTCTTCCGGTATCTTCATCGGTGCTGTTTTGGGCGGATGCCTTGCTTTCTTAGTGTTTAACGCCCACCCTGCCAAAGTGTTCATGGGCGATACCGGCTCTCTGTTCTTAGGCGGTGCCATTGCTGTTACCGCATCTATGCTGAAAATGCCCCTGATTTTAATCATTGTCGGCGGCGTATATCTGATGGAAACCCTGTCTGTCATTATGCAGGTTACATCTTTTAAATTAACGGGCAAACGTATCTTTAAAATGAGCCCCATCCACCACCATTTTGAAATGTGTGGCTATAAGGAAACAAAAATTGTATGCCTGTTCTCCTTGTCAACTTTAATTTTGTGCATATTAGGTTACATCTGTGTGATGAACGTTTTATAAAAAAGGAAAGGTGATACACCGTGGCGAAATTACCGAACATTAAAAACCTGACCAAACAATTGAATAAAGGTAACCTCGGTAAGAACGATTTTGACTTCGGCTTTCTGCTGACGGTGATTATCCTGCTGGCATTGGGACTTTTAATGGTCTTCTCTTCCAGTTACCCCTATGGTTACTATCGTTTCGGCGATGGCCTCTATTTCATCAAAAGGCAGGCTTTTTGGGCTGCCGCAGGCGTTGCCGCTATGTATGTCACCTCCCGTATCGATTACCGTGTGTATAAGCGACGTGCCCTGACAGTTCTCGGCATTTGCTTTCTGCTTTTGGTGGCGGTTTTAGTCGTTGGTAGAAGCGTAAACGGTGCAAAGCGTTGGCTTGGCTTTGGCAGTATGACCTTCCAGCCCTCAGAATTTACAAAATTTGCTCTGATCATCTTCTTTGCCACCATTTTGGATAACGCAAAAGATAAAATCAAAGATTTTAAATATCTTATCAGCATTTTGGCTGTGGCAGGCGTCTTTTTCGGTCTTCTGCTTCTGCAGCCCCACTTCTCCGTCTGCATTATCATCGGTCTTGCCATCGTTATTATGCTCTTAGTCAGCGGTGCTAAAATCCGTCATTTTGCGGCAATGTCTATCCCCGTTGTGGCGGCAGGCATTCTGCTGGTTATCAAAGAGCCCTATCGTTTAAAACGTATGACCGCCTTTTTAGATCCCTTCGCCGATGCACAAGGCTCCGGTTGGCAGGTAATTCAGTCGCTCTATGCCATCGGTTCCGGCGGCTTGTTCGGTGTTGGTTTCGGTAATTCCCGTCAAAAGTTTTTGTATGTTTCCGAGCCCCAAAACGACTTTATCTTCTCCATTATCTGTGAGGAACTGGGTTTAATCGGCGCACTGGCCATCCTGACCATCTTCGTGGTTCTGTTGTGGCGTGGCACAAAAATTGCCATCAGCGCTCCTGACACCTTCGGTTCTCTTTTAGTAACAGGCATTATGGCGCTGGTTGGCGTGCAGGTTGTGCTCAACATCGCTGTTGTCACCTCCTCCATCCCCACCACAGGTATCCCCCTGCCTTTCTTCTCCGCAGGTGGTTCGTCTCTGGTCTTCTTAATGGCGGCCATGGGCATTGTGCTGAATGTATCGTCCCAAAAGAAATAAAGGAGGACGTAGTATGAAAGTTCTGTTATCAGGCGGCGGCACCGCCGGTCATATTAACCCTGCCTTAGCGGCGGCTGGCTATTTATCCCAAACCCATGGCGCCGAGATTTTGTTTATCGGCACCGAAAAGGGATTAGAGAGCAAACTTGTCCCCAAAGCCGGCTACCCCATCCGTTATATTAAGGTATCCGGACTGCGCCGCAGTTTAACCTTAGAAAATCTCTCTGTTTTAAAACAGTTTATTGTTGCCATCGGTCACGCCAAGAAAATTTTGAAGGAATGGAAGCCCGATGTTGTCATCGGTACAGGTGGTTATGTTTGCGCACCTGTACTTTTTGCCGCTTACAGTTTGAAAATCCCCACCGTGATTCACGAGCAAAACGTGATCCCCGGTGTCACCGTTAAATTAACCGCTAAAGGTGCAGATAAAATCTGCATCAGTTTCCCTGAAACAACAGATTATTTAAAACCCGGTCTTACCCACAAATGTGTGCTGACAGGTAACCCCATCCGCGGCGAAATGCTCACCATTGATAAAGCAGAAGCCCGCAAAAAATTAGGTCTCGATAGTCGCCCCTTTATCGTGGCATTCGGCGGCAGTTTAGGTGCGCAGGCTTTAAATAACGCTATGATTGGTCTTTTAAATCGTAGCGATATCGGTGCATTCCAGTTTATGTTGGGCACAGGCCAGCGTTATTTTGACGCTGTTTCAAACGAAATCAAACAAACGGATGATTCTATCCGTGTTGTCCCCTATATCGATAATATGGATGAAGTGATGGCCGCCGCCGATGTTGTGATTGGTCGCGCCGGTGCCTTAACCGTCAGCGAACTGTCGGTGCTGGGCAAACCCGCTGTTTTAGTCCCCTCACCCAATGTGGCACACGACCACCAAACCTACAACGCTAAAAGTTTAGAAAAAGCAGGTTGTGCCATCGTGGTAGCGGAAAAAGATTTAACAGCCGATAGTCTCTATAACGCTGTTACCTCCATCGTCTCCAACCCGGAAACAGCCGCTAAAATGAGCGAAAACGCGAAATCCTTCGGCATCAAAGACGGTACCGAGCGCATCGCCGACGCCGCTCTTTCTCTGATACAATCTAAATAGTAGCAAAAATTTCACCTCCGCATAGGATGATATTGTCATTCTTTTTTCTTGGCAAGGTAGCCCTTGCGACAATATCAGGAGGTGTCAATCTATGAGCAAACTGATTATTCAAGGCGGAACCGCCTTATCGGGAACGCTCGCAGTTCACGGAGCCAAAAACGCTGTCCTTCCCATTTTGGCCGCAACAGTCTTGTGCGAAGACGGGGTGAATGTGATTCACAACTGTCCTGACCTGCGGGATGTTAAAGTCACCATTGAGATCCTGCGGCAACTTGGTGTCCGCGTTACAAGACAAGGCTCCACGCTCACTGTGGATGCACGAGGCAGGCTGAAAAATCACATCAACGCCTCACTGATGCAGCAACTGCGCTCTTCCATCATATTTATGGGTGCTGTTGCCGCCAGAAAACATAAAGCAAAAATTTCTGCACCGGGTGGTTGCGAACTAGGCCCCCGACCTATTGATTTACATATCAAGGCTATGCAAGCATTAGGTTTTTCCATCCGTGAAAAAGATGGCTACCTGCTCGTCCGTGCCAGAAAATTAAAAAACACCACCCTGCCCCTGTCCTTTCCCAGCGTGGGTGCCACAGAGAACATTATGCTCTCATCCTGTCTGATTCCGGGCATAACCGTCATTGAAAATGCGGCCAAAGAGCCTGAAATCGTGGACCTGGCAAACTTTTTAAATGCTATGGGTGCGTGTGTAGAAGGTGCAGGCACATCCAAAATCACCATCACCGGCGTCAAAGGTCTGCACGCCGCTGATTACAGCGTTATGCCCGACCGCATTGCCGCTTTAACTTATCTTTGCTGCACGGCGGCAACAGGCGGAAGCATCACCCTTTCCAACGTTATTCCCGAACATATCGAAACAGGGCTCTCCGTTTTAGCCCAGTGCGGTTGCCATATCGAAGCGCAAGATAACAGGGTGCACTTATCAGCCCCAGCCCGTCTGACCGCACCCGATACAATCATCACCGCACCCTATCCCGGCTTCCCCACCGATGCCCAGTCGCTGTTTTTAGCACTTCTGACAGTTGCCGATGGCGAAAGTCACATCAGGGAAACCATTTTCGAAAGCCGCTTTAAGCCGGCTGATGCCCTAAACACCATGGGCGCTTCCATCTGCGTGACGGATAATCAGGCACGAATCATCGGCGTTCCCGCCCTCCACGGCGCCAATGTATCCGCCACAGATCTCCGCGGCGGTGCCGCTATGGTCATTGCAGGACTTGCCGCAAAAGGCACAACAGAAATTGATAATGTGCAGTATATCGACAGAGGATATGATAGCCTGGTGACAAATCTCCGTCACCTGGGTGCTCAGATAGAACGAGATTAGAAAGGTTTGTTACGTATGACAACACCCGTAACCCGAAAACAACTTAGAAAGAAAAAACTCGCCCTGCTCCGTTTGCGCTTAATTCTTTTTTTGATTATCGCGCTGATTGGTCTCGGCGTTTGTGTGTTCACGCCTATTTTCAACATCAAAACCGTTGAAGTCACGGGCAACGAACAGGTTTCCACTGAAAAAATCATTCAAACAGCTGCCATTCCCGAAAAAATCAATATGTTTAAAGTCAATAAAAAGAAAATCGAGAAGGCGCTTTTGCAGTATCCCGAAATTGAATCCGTTACCATCCGTCGTGGCCTGCCGCCGAAAATTAAACTGGAGATTAAGGAAACTCACGCAGCTCTCCTCTTCCCCTATATGCGCGGTTATGCGGCTACCGATATAAACGGTAAAGTAATGGCACATTTTGAAATCGCAGACGGTCTTCAGCTGCTAAAAATCACAGGTGTCAAAACCAACAACGCCGAAATCTGCAAAAAAATTCAGGTGCAGGACGAAGCCACCTATGAGATTATTATGAATGTCCTGTCCATCCTGCAGGAAAAAGACCTGCTCACAGAAATGCGTTCTGCCCACTTTGATAACCCTGCCGACATTCATTTTTACACAAACGAAGGCGTTAAAGTTATCTTCGGCAAAGTGGAAGATATGGAATATAAAGCCTCTATGCTGGCTAACGTTTTGCCTCAGGTTAACCGTGCAGAAGACAGTTATATCGACCTGACAAACCCCAGCCGCACCGTGTATGGCACCATTGATCCCGAACCCGTCCCCGAAGAAACCGAGGAGTCGGCAGAGGGAGAAAACCAAGAGACAGAAGAAAATGCGCCTGAGGGCGAATCAGAATAACAAAGGGTGATGAGCCATGTTTAAAAACCATAAGGTACAGTTTGTGATGGGTATCGCGATTCTGATTGTAACTTTTTTAATTACGATTCAGTTCAAAAGCGTTACCATGAACAATCAACAGAACAAACAACAAAATCTCCGTGTGGATGAGCTTCTGGGTGAACTGAAGAAAGAGCGGGAACAAAACGAAGACTTAACCAAGCAGTTAGAGGCCTATAAAAATGACTTCGACCAGTTCCTGAGCGATTCCGAGATGGATGGTGACTATTCCAAATTCCTGACCAGTCAACTGCGCCGCGCTGAAATTATGGCAGGCTTTGTGGATGTGGAAGGTCCGGGTATCACCATCACGTTAAACGATATCGATAACCGTAAAGCAGGCGGCAACCTGACCTCATCGGAAACACTGATTCACGATGAAGACATCCGCCGCGTTATCAACGAGCTTTGCGCCGCAGGTGCCGAAGCCATTTGCGTGAACGATAGCCGCATTATCAGCACCAGTGCTGTACGCTGTGTCGGCCCCACGATTTTAGTCAACGACACCAAAATGGCACCGCCCTATGTGATTAAGGCCATCGGCAAGCCCGATCAACTGGCAGCCGCCATGAACTTAAACGGTGGCGTCATTGATAATATGAAGGTTTGGGGCTTCACCATTTCCATCAATCAGTATAAAAAAATCACAATCCCCAAATATAGCGGCACCGTTAACTTCCAGAGCGCAACCGCTGTGGGCGCCGGAAAGGAGAACTGAGGATGATTATTATTGTTAGCATTTTAATCGGCATCAGCGTGGGACTTTTGTTTCCCTATAACATTCCCTCGGCGTATTCTCCTTATATCGCCATCATCATTCTGGCGATTTTAGACTCGGTATTTGGTGCTCTGTCCGCCGCAACAAGAAAAAGTTTTGCCTTAAATACATTTATCAGTGGCTTTATCAGCAACACACTCCTCGCCGCACTTTTGACATTTATTGGCAAAAAATTGGATGTTGACTTATATTTAGTGGCATTAATCGTCTTCGGAAGTCGACTTTTTTCAAACTTTTCCACAATGAGAAGACATTATTTTGCTGAAATTGGCACAAAAATCAAAAAAAAGTTTGGTAATTGAAAAATAATACTTGTGTAATCGTATTGTAATATGTTATAATGGTTAATGAAGTATTATGTTTATTAAATTTTATTTCAATACATGTACGAAATGAGAAGTACATTCCGTACGAAAGAGGAGGAACAAAAGGTGATTGAATTCGATAACGGCTTAACAAGCACCCGAGTAGAAACAATCAAGGTCATCGGTGTAGGTGGCGGTGGCAACAATGCGGTAAACAGAATGATTGATTACGGTCTCAAAAATGTAGACTTTATTGCTGTCAACACAGATAAACGTGCACTGATGATGTCTCAGGCTCCCTTAAAAATCCAGATTGGCGAAAAGCTGACCAAGGGTTTGGGCGCAGGCGCTGACCCGGAAGTTGGTCAGAAAGCGGCAGAAGAAAGCCGCGAAGAAGTTGCACAGGCACTGGCAGGTAGCGATATGGTATTCGTAACTGCCGGTATGGGTGGCGGTACCGGTACAGGTGCAGCTCCCATGGTAGCATCCATTGCTAAAGAAATGGGTATCTTAACCGTTGGTATCGTAACCAAACCCTTCGCATTTGAAGGCCGTCAGAGAATGGCTCGTGCTGAAGAAGGTATCGCAGAACTCAAAGATGCAGTTGATGCACTGGTTACTATCCCCAACGACAGACTGGTGCAGATTTCCAACGCTCACACAACTTTAGTTGATGCATTTAAAATGGCAGACGATGTTCTGCGTCAGGGCGTTCAGGGTATTTCTGACCTGATTTCCGGCCCCGGTTACATCAACTTAGACTTTGCTGACGTTGTTAAAATCATGAAGAACACCGGCGTGGCTCACATGGGTGTTGGTCGTGCTACCGGTGAAAAACGTGCTGAAGATGCAGTTCGTGCTGCAATCCAGAGCCCGCTGCTCGAAACTTCTATCGACGGTGCTCGCGGTATCTTAATTAACATCACAGGTGGTAGCGATCTGGGTCTGTTCGAAATCAACAGCGCTGCAGAACTGGTTACCGAAGCTGCTGATCCCAATGCAAACATCATCTTTGGTGCAGCTTTAGATGAATCCCTGCAGGATGAAATCATCATCACTGTTATCGCAACCGGTTTTGAAGGTATGCCTTCTAAACCCTTTACCGCTCCTGTATTTGCAGGCGGTCAGGCTAGTGGTGCTGCTCAGTCTTATCCCAAGACCGATGATCCCATCGCTCCCGATAAGGCAGGCATTGATATCCCTGTTTGGATGAAAGAAAAATTTTAATAAGGGCTGCCGGATTTAGCGCAGAACGTCATTAAAAAACAATGTAGAGAATCGCACAACCGTGCGATTCTCTTTTCTTTTCTCTGACTACAAACAAACTTCGCCTCTCGCTGTACCTTTGTACAGCTTCGGGTACCCCTGGCGGGCTCAGTTTGCTTGTTCTGCATCTAAATCTGGTCAGCCCCACTCATTTTTATTTTTGCATTAAAAAAAGCTATGGCATCTGCCATAGCTTTTTTATGTATTTTCTTTTATGCTAAAACTCTGATAAAGCCGCCGCGATTAGCAAAAGCTTTTGCAAAATCCGCTTCGGTCATTTCTTCTGTTACGAAGAACCATTCACCATCAGCGCTGCCTAAATCTTCAGCACCGGCAAAATCAACCATAACATCTGCACTGTTTGCACGAACAAAGAAGCGGCTTGCCTGTGCATCAGGATCAGCCATAATATCTGTTTCGCTCTGCTTCCAGGTGATGAACTTGTTAACGTGAATGTGTTTTGCCGCATCAATCACATCGGCAACAACTGCGCTGGCTGTGGGCAATTTACCTGCCCCGCGACCGTAGAACATAACGTCGCCAATGGAGTCGCCCTTAACCAAAATCGCGTTGAACACGTCATTAACATCAGAAAGCTGATTGCTGCTGGGAATCACCATGGGGCAAACACGAACGTAAACCTTGCCTTCTTCGTCAACTTTTGCAAAACCAATCAGTTTCACAACAGCGCCGAATTTTTCAGCAAAAGCAACGTCGCTTCTGGTAATCTTGGTGATACCTTCGGTTCTAACCTCACGCCAGTTCACGAATTTGCCGGTAGCAAGGGATGCTAAAATGGCAATCTTGCGGCAAGCATCGTAACCTTCAACGTCAGCTTCGGGGTTGCGTTCTGCATAACCCAGTCTCTGGGCTTCAGAAAGTGCACCTGCAAAATCGGCGCCTTCTGTTACCATTTTGGTTAAGATATAGTTTGTGGTACCGTTTAAAATACCGTAAATTACTTCAATTTCAGTAGCCGCCAAGCACTGAT
>JAZOLH010000044.1:0-3875 GCA_045652815.1 Clostridia bacterium | reverse complement strand
CGGGACGATGTTCTGATGCTTCCCAAGGGCGAAAAACTGGCAAAACTCCTTGATAAATTCCATTTACTTTCCTAGAAACAGGTGAACAAAAGATGAGCGAAAAAAAGACATACACATTTGAAGATTTACTGGAAATCATCCGCGTCCTGCGCGGTGAAAACGGATGCCCCTGGGACAGGGTGCAGACCCACGATTCCATCAAAATGAACTTGGTGGAGGAGGCCTATGAAGCCATTGAGGCGCTGGATAAAGGCACAAAAGACCAGTTTGCTGATGAACTTGGCGACATTTTATTGCAGGTTGTGTTCCATTCCCAAGTGGGCACGGATGAAGGCACTTTCACCATTGATGATGTTTTGTACCACGTTTGCGATAAAATGATTTCCCGTCATACCCATATTTTTGGCGATGACAAAGCCGATACACCCGATGAGGTGCTGGATACCTGGGAAAAGAACAAACAGAAGGAAAAAGGTCAGAAATCTACTACCGAAAGTCTTATCGGTGTTTGCTCTTATCTGCCTGCGCTGATTCGTGCACAAAAAATCCAGAAAAAAGCCGCTAAAGTTGGCTTTGACTGGGATAATGTGGCCGATGTTTTAGCCAAACTTCGGGAAGAAACCGATGAACTCCACGAAGCCATCAAATCAGGCGATGGGGAGAAGATGAGTGATGAACTGGGCGATGTTTTGTTCTCTGCTGTTAATCTTGCACGTTTCTGTGGATGCTCTGCTGAAGAAGCATTGACGGGCACAACAGAAAAATTCATTAAACGCTTTTCTTATGTGGAAGAAGAAGCCGCCCGTGCAGGCAAGAAACTGGAAGATATGACCCTTGCCGAGATGGATGAACTCTGGAACCAAGCAAAAAACAAATAAATAAAAAGACCGCCGAAAACGGCGGTCTTTCTTTTTTAACTATGCATCTCTCGTCTGAGAAATGTTAAAATCTTTCGCTCGAGGCGTGACACCTGCACCTGCGAAATACCAAGATGCTTTGCCACTTTTGTCTGTGTTTCGTCGCGGAAATAGCGAGCGACGAGGATATAACGCTCCCGTTTTCCTAACTTTGTAATGGCACTGCTGAGCGCCAGTCGGTCAACAGGATCAAAAGCAGGCGTTTTGTCGGGTAGGGTATCCTTTAAGGTTAATTCCGTTTCCTTTTGTGGCTCTTCCAAGGAGACGGGGTCTTTGGCGGCGGCCAGAGCGATGCTTACATCTTCGATGGAAACGGATAGCGTTTCAGCCAGTTCTGAAATCGTTGGCTCTTTGCCGGTTTCCTGCAGCAAACGCTGTTGCAACATTAATGCCTTTTGCGCCAGAATTTTATAGCTTCGGCTTACAGAGACTAACTGATTATCACGGAAATAACGTTTGATTTCACCTAAAATCAGCGGTACAGCATAGGTGGAAAACTGTGCGCCGTAGTTTACATCAAAACCATTAATGGCTTTAAGTAGCCCAATGCTTCCGATTTGGAACAAATCATCCATAGAAACACCGCGCCCACGGAAGCGATTGACGAGCATATGCACAAGACCTAAATTATTTTCAACAAGTTCGGCGCGGGCAGTCAGGTCACCGTTTTGACTTTTGTGAATCAATTCATCAAAAACCATTCGCATCCCTCCTTGTCAGCAAGATTTGTGTCTGTTAATGGCCTTTGTCATGGTAACGGTTGTACCACGTCCTGTTTCAGATTCGACTGTCATTGTATCCATAAATGTTTCCATTACGGTAAATCCCATCCCCGAGCGCTCTGTGTCATTAGAATGGGTGTACATCGGCTGAACTGCTAAAGATACATCGGGGATTCCGCGACCTGTGTCAGATACGGTGATGGTCACCACATCACCGTTTAGTGTGCAGTTGATGGATACGATACCGTCGGGGGAGTCATAACCGTGAACAATGGCGTTTGTCACAGCCTCTGAGACTGCAGTTTTAATATCTGCCAGTTCGTCTAAAGTAGGGTCAAGTTGCGAAACAAAAGCCGCAACAGCGGCACGGGCAAAGCCTTCATTAGCAGAACGACTGAGAAAGGAAAGAGTCATTTGGTTATCGTTTCTCATATAGTATGTACCTCCTTTAATGCATCTTCTGTGGATGAATAAATCCCGATGAGTTTTGTGAGACCGGACATTGTCATCATTTTTTTAACTCGCTCACCTGTGCAGACAACAAAAACTTGTCCGCCTAAAGCACGAATCAGTTTGTACCGACCGATAATCATACCAATACCCGACGAATCCATAAAAGTCAGGTTGTTAAAATCAAAAATCAGGTTACGTACCTCCTTTTTTGTGATGCTTTTTTCAATTACATCACGAATGTTTCCGGCACTGTGATGGTCCAGTTCGCCCGATAGGGCAACAATCAGTGTTTTCTCCTGAATTTGTAAAGAAATTTGCATGTGTTTTCCTCCTTCTTTTGTCTATCAAAAACCGCTTTTCTATTAGGGTGCTTAAAACATATACGACGTTCCTATCTGATTTCCTTTAAAGAAAAAAATAAGGTTTTGTCGAAACCGAAAAAGATTTCGACAAAACCTTAAAAATTTGTGTAAATTCTACGTTATTTTACTTTTTTTGCTCGCCATTTAAGAATACTGCCTCAATTGTGGCATCCAGTGAGAATAATGCACCACGATGGATGACAATATCAGCATCCTTGCCGGGAGTAAGGGTACCGATTTGATCATCAAGACCAATGTTTTTGGCAGGGTTTACCGTGATGGCGGCTAAGGCTGTCATAGGAGATACGCCGCTCTGACAGGCAAGAGAAGCACAGAGATACAAGCGGGAGAGAGGAATCTCCGGATGGTCTGTGATGATGGCAAAGGGGGTGCCTGCTTCTTCAAACGCCTTGTAGATATCAAAACTCATATTGCGCAGTTCGGGCTTTGTTCTGCCGCTTAGTGTGGGGCCCAGCATAATGGGCAGACGTTTAACGGATAAAAGCGGCAAAATCAAATGACCTTCGGTACAGTGGTCTAATGTGATGGAAATACCGAACTCTTCACCGATGCGGATAGCAGTTGCAATATCATCGGCTCTGTGTGCGTGAATTTTCAAAGGTAATTCGCCGCGAATGACGGGAACCAATGCTTCTGTTTTAAAGTCGCGCTCGGGTTTATCGTTATTTTCGGGGTCTTGTTCATATTCATCCAAACGACGCACATATTCTTGCGCGTCAAACAGAGCTTCGCGGAGTAGTGCGGCTGTTGCCATTCTGGTTGCGGGGGCTTGCTTTTTGCCGCCATATACCATTTTGGGATTTTCACCCAGTGCGGCTTTCATTGCAATCGGTGCCTTGATGACCATCTCGTCAACATAACTGCCTGCGGTTTTGATGGCAGCAAACTGACCGCCAATTACATTGGCACTACCGGGACCGGTTACAGCGGTTGTTACGCCTGCTGCAAGTGCTTCAGAAAAAGCCGCATCAAAGGGATTAACAGCATCGATCGCACGCAGATGGGGCGTGATGGGGTCAGAATCTTCGTTTCCATCGTCACCTTCGCCGCCGGCACCTTCTTCCCACAAGCCTGCGTGGCAGTGTGCATCAATAAAACCGGGCAGAGCCATAGCGCCGCCGGCATCATATATCTCTTCAAAATCAGAATCGGAAACCAGCAAATCCGCCATATTACCTAAACTGTGAATGGTTTTACCATCAATGATAATATAACCGTTTTCAAAGTCGTTTCCGTCCATACTGATGATGTTTGCGTTTTTGATAATTTTCATTATATTACACCTCCAAAACATCACTTATCATTGTATCTTATTATCATATTTTTGTCAATCAAATTTGGCGAAAAGTGTTGACAGAAAGGCGTGTTTGTTATATTATATATAATAAGGTTTATAATGA
>JAZOLH010000043.1:0-7337 GCA_045652815.1 Clostridia bacterium | reverse complement strand
AGAAAGTTCACGCAAGAACTCGGCTTTTTCGCCATACTCTTCCAAGGTTTCAATGGCCTTGTTGGTATAGTCTTCCAACATTTTTTTAGACTGTTCCAAACCATACAGAGTCACAAAGGTTGTTTTTTCGTTAGCCTTGTCACTGCCTACGGGTTTACCCAGCACTTCTGTTGAACTTTCAACATCCAAAATGTCATCTTTAATCTGGAATGCAACGCCTAAATAACGAGCGAATTTTTCCATATTGAGAACATCTTCTTTCGTGCCGCCGCCAATCAGCGCACCCACTTTAGCAGGCGCCATCATCAGCGCACCGGTTTTATGTACGTGCATTGACATCAGGGTTACAGCATCAATGGCTTTGCCTTCAGATTCAAGGTCAATCACCTGACCACCAATCATACCTTCTGTACCGGAGGCTTCGGCAATCATTTTAAGACCTTCCAAAGTCAGCGCAGGGCTCACCTTTGAGTGTTTTAAAACAGTTTCAAAAGCAAAGTTCAGCAGCGCATCACCTGCCAAAACCGCTTTTGCTTCACCATACACAATGTGATTGGTAGGCTTGCCGCGGCGCAGGTCATCATCATCCATACAGGGCAGATCGTCGTGGATGAGTGAATAAGTATGAATCATTTCGATAGCACATGCAAAGGGCATGGCATCTTCAGGATCGCCAAACAGTTCAGCGCAGGCTGCACATAAAACAGGACGAATTCGTTTGCCGCCTGAAAACAGGCTGTATTCCATCGCATCATAGATAGATGCCTGATGGTTTTCCTGTTTAACAAAGTACTTCTGCAAAGATTGGTTGGCTAAATTAATTTTCGCTTCAAATTCAGTTAAAAATTCCATAATTACCTCCTAAGGGGGCTATATTTTAGACAAAGGCTTCCTCTGTCACGGTCTCGTCTTCAGTTTCGGTCAGGCGGGTGACTTTCTGCTCTGCCTGATCTAAAATCTTTTGGCAAGCTTTGGAAAGTTTAATCCCTTTTTCAAAGAGAACGAGCGCCTGATCCAGTTCAATTTGTCCTGCCTCTAAGGCTTCAACAACCTGTTCCAGTTCTTCCATTGTTTTTTCAAAACTTTTTTTCTCTGCCATAGTTGTTCTCCTTTAATCCTCATACTGGGTTAAGTGCCCGATGCTCTCCATATCAGCATAATCAAGCTGACGGAGGGCTTCATAGAGCACAATCGCAACCGCATTGGATAAATTCAGCGAGCGAATGTCAGGGAGCATGGGAATGCGGACACATTCATCATAACGGTCGTGGAGCAAATCCTCGGGAAGACCTTTTGTTTCCTTACCGAACACAAGATAGTCTCCATCGGAAAACGTTGCATCTGAATGGCGTTTTTTTGCCTTGGTTGAGCAAAAATGGAATGTGCCTTGGCATTTAGAAAAGAAATCGTCTAAATTTTCATAGTAACGAATGTCCAGTTCATGCCAATAGTCAAGCCCTGCTCGCTTTAATTTTTTATCATCAATGGTAAAGCCCATTGGTTTTACAATATGTAACACACTGCCCGTTGCTTTGCAGGTGCGGGCAATGTTGCCTGTGTTCTGGGGAATTTCCGGCTCCACCAGCACGATATTCATAGCCAAAGTTTTCTACCTTCTTCCACTATTTAACATAGTTTGTCAGTGTTCCGATACCTTCGATATTCACACAGACTCTGTCGCCCTCTACCATCGGACCAATGCCCGCAGGCGTTCCCGTGATAACCACATCGCCGGGGAGCAGCGTCATAATGCCTGAAATGTAACTCACAAGTTCTGCGGTATTAAACATCATCATATTTGTGTTGCCCTGCTGTTTGATTTCATCATTCAGCGTCAGGGAAATATCAAGCTTATCAGGGCAAATGTCCGTTTCAATCCAAGGACCAACGGGACAAAAAGTGTCAAAGCCCTTGCCACGCGTCCACTGCCCGTCTTTTTTCTGCAAATCACGGGCGGTTACATCGTTAGCGCAGGTATAACCCAAAATATAATCAGCGGCTTCTTCCTTTGATACGTTTTTCGCAGTTTTGCCGATAACCACACAAAGTTCTGCCTCATAGTCCACACGCTCGGAATTCTGCGGACGGATGATAGTGCCGCCATCGGGCAAAAGGGATGTGGTGGGTTTTAAAAACAAAATGGGGTCAGGCAGTTGCTCGCCGCCGAATTCTTTGGCGTGGTCGCTGTAATTTAAGCCCACTGCCACAATTTTGGTGGGCTCACAGGGCACTTCCACTTTTACAGAAGAAAACGGTACGCCCGCCTCTGCCACAGCAAAGTCACCATACACATCGCCATCAATTTTATAAACCGCATCATCTTTCAAAACACCGTAAGAAGTGATGCCATCTTTTGTATAACGAAGAATTTTCATTTATTCTTCCTCCTCATCCAGTACGCATCCATACACATATTCCCAAAAATCTTCCGCACTTTGATTATCTTTAACGGAAAAAGGAATCAAAATGTCGCCATCTCTGAGAGATAGAGCGTCTGCAATCATATCTAAGTTTTCAGCCAGTTGCTTTTTGCTGAGTTTATCGCTTTTGGTGGCGATAACAACAGAATATTCACAACAATCCTGAATCCATTCCTGCATGGCAATATCCTCACGACTGGGCTTGTGGCGGGAATCCACCAACTGAATCACCTGACAAAGCTGAGGGCGACCCTCTAAATAGTCGTTAATCATCTTGCCCCAGGATTCAACCTCGCTTTTAGAGCGCGCCGCATAGCCATAGCCCGGCAGGTCAACCAGCATCAGTTTATCATCTACATTGTAAAAGTTAATGGTGATGGTTTTACCCGGTGTGCCACTGACGCGTGCCAGACTCTTGCGGTTTAACACCTTGTTAATCAAGGAAGATTTACCCACATTAGAGCGTCCTGCCAGTGCAATTTCGGGCATACTGGTGTTGGGATATTGGTGCTGACGCACCGCAGAAATCAAAAGTTTTACGTTATGCACATTTACTTTCATAAAAAGGCCTCACTTACAAAGTGCAATTTTAAGTACATCATCCATATGACGCACAGGAATAATCTGCAGGTTTTCTTTCACAACGGTTTCCAGTTCCTGCATATCTTTTTCGTTTTCCGCAGGAATCAAAACAGTTTTAATGCCCGCTTTGTAGGCCGCCAAAGTTTTTTCCTTTAAGCCGCCAATGGCAAGCACGCGACCACGCAGGGTGATTTCACCTGTCATAGCAACATAACGGTCAACCTTCTTGCCTGTTAAGGCAGAAACTAAGGCTGTTGCAATGGTAATGCCCGCCGAAGGACCATCTTTAGGGGTTGCACCCTCGGGCACGTGGATATGAATATCCTTGGTTTCGTAGAACTTACCTTTAATGCCCAGTTTATCCGCATTGGCACGCACATAACTCACTGCGGCACGGGCAGATTCTTTCATCACATCGCCAAGCTGACCTGTCAGTTCAATTTTGCCGCTACCTGCCATAATATTCACTTCAACAGACAAGGTATCGCCGCCCACCTGTGTCCAGGCAAGGCCTGTTACAACACCGATTTCATTCTGTCTGCCAACGGTATCGTGGGTAAACTTGCGAACACCTAAAAAGTCTGCCAGATTTTTGCCGCTGACGGAAACCTTTTCTGCCCCGTCTTTTGCCATTTTAAGATCGGCTTTGCGGCAGAGAGTTGCAATACTGCGTTCTAAGTTACGAACGCCTGCTTCTTTGGTGTAAAAACCAATGACATCACGAATAGCACTATCGGTGATCGTGAAGTTTTTCGCAGTCAGTCCGTGCTTAGCACGCTGTTTGGGAAGCAGATGGCGTTTTGCAATCTGCAGTTTTTCTTCAGAGGTATAACTGGAAATCTCAACAACTTCCATTCTGTCTAACAGCGGTCTGGGAACGGTTTCCAGCGTGTTGGCTGTGGCGATGAATAACACATCGGATAAATCAAAATCCGCTTCAATATAATGGTCGCGAAACTTGGCGTTCTGCTCGCTGTCCAGCACTTCTAAGAGTGCTGCAGACGGGTCGCCACGATAGTCGCTGCCCATTTTATCAATTTCATCTAAAAGCATCAGAGGATTAGCAGAATCTGCCTGTTTCATAGCCTGAATGATGCGGCCGGGCATAGCGCCAATGTAGGTCTTTCTATGACCGCGAATGTCAGCCTCATCACGAACGCCGCCCAAAGAAATGCGAACATAGTTACGACCTAAACTTTCGGCAACACTGCGGGCAATAGAGGTTTTACCAACACCCGGAGGACCCACCAAACAAAGAACGGGGCCGGAGAGTGTGCCCGTCATTTTCTTAACAGCTAAATATTCCAAAATACGTTCTTTCACCTTGGAAAGTCCGTAATGGTCACGCTCTAAAATCTCGGATGCTCGCTCGAGGCAAATGGTTTCTTCTGTGCGTTTGTTCCAGGGCAGGTCACAAATCCAGCTCACATAGTTACGAATCACGCCTGCTTCGGGGTTGCCAAACTGCATTTTTGTTAATTTATCCAGTTCGGATTCGCACTTTTTCATTACAGATTCAGGAACATTAAGTGCTTTTAACTTTTCTTTATATTCCTTAATTTCAAGACCAACGCCATCCTTATCGCCCAGCTCATCCTGAATCACCTTCATTTGTTCACGAAGGAAATATTCTTTCTGATTCTGGTCCATTTGTTTTTTAACCTTGCGGTTAATTTCATTATCTATGTTTAAAATTTCGGTTTCCTGCACCAAAATTTTAATCAGCATTTCCATACGTTCTGTCAAACTTTCGGTTGACAGAACCGCTTGTTTGTCAGTGAGTTCCAACTGAATGTTTCCACAGATGGTATCACACAATTCCGCAGGGTTCTTGGTTTGGGAAAGGGATGCCATTGTTTCGGCATTCACCTTATGGTTACCTGCGCTGTAGTTTTCAAATTCCTGAATTAAGCGACGACGAAGCGCCTCCACCAAAAGCGGAGAAACATCCCCTTCTGCCTCGGATGAAAGTTCTTCAACCAAAACGGATACAAAGGGATGTTCTTGCAAAAATTCGCAGATTTCCGCACGATAAATACCCTCTACTAAAACACGGACCATACCGCCGGGCATTTTGACAACCTGCTTCACGCGGCAAACAGTACCCACGCTCTCGATATCTTCCTGCTCGGGTACTTCAATCATAATATCTTTTTGCATGGAAAGAAAAATCGTTTGGTTGTTCTCCATGGCCTCTTCCAGTGCCAGAACCGAACGTTCTCTTGCCAAATCAAAATGCATTAATGTTTTCGGGAACACCACAAGGCCGCGTGTAACAATCATAGGCAGCGTGGTGGCTCTTTTAATAGTAACCTGACTCATAAAAACCTCCGGAATAGGAGAGGGACTTCCCTCTCCTATTCGTTTGTATCATTAAACTTGTGCTAAAGCCTGTCTTAAATCTTCAATAATGTCATCTACATTTTCAAGACCAACAGACAGACGAACCATACCGGGACCAATGCCGGCTGCAACCAGCTGTTCTTCAGTAAGCTGGCGATGGGTTTCGCTGGCGGGATGCAGAACGCAAGTACGGATATCAGCAACGTGTACTTCATTAGAAGCCAGTTTCAATGAATCCATAAAGCGGATACCTGCTTCCTTACCTCCTTTAATTTCAACAGAGATAACGCCGCAGCAACCTTTCAGATATTTCTGCGCCAGCGCATAGTTTTTATCGGTGGGCAGACCGGGGTACACAATGCTTTCCACTTTATCGTGTGCCTGCAAAAATTCTGCCACTTTCATAGCATTTTCGTAGTAGCGAGCCATACGAACGTGCAGAGTTTCAAGACCCATATTGAGTAAGAATGCAGAGTGTGCCGCAGGGTACACGCCAAAGTCACGCATCAGCTGCATTCTTGCTTTGATGATGTAAGCCGCCGCGCCATAGGTTTCGGTGTAAGAAATACCGTGATAGGATTCATCGGGCTCGGTCAGTTCGGGGAAGTTACCGTTTGCCCAGTTGAATTTACCGCTATCAACAATAACGCCACCAACCTGAACAGCGTGACCATCCATATATTTGGTGGTGGAATGTGTTACAATGTCAGCACCGAAGTCAAAGGGTTTGCAGAAAATCGGTGTTGCAAAGGTGTTGTCAATGATAAGGGGCACGCCATGGTCATGAGCAATGCGCGCCATACGTTCAATGTCTAAAACGCTCAGCGCAGGGTTTGCAATAGTTTCGCCAAACATAGCCTTGGTGTTGGGTTTGAACGCTTTTGCGATTTCTTCATCGCTGGCAGACTGGTCAACAAAGATGCATTCGATGCCCAGTTTCTTTAAGGTAAAGGCAAACAGATTCACGGTACCGCCATAGATTTCACCGGTGCTGACAATGCTGTCACCCGCTTTGGCAATATTTAAAATTGCCAAGAGGTTTGCCGCCTGACCGGAGGTGGTACACATTGCACCAACGCCGCCTTCCAGTTCTGCAATCTTGTTTTCAACCGCCATAACGGTAGGATTTGCAAAACGGGAATAGATTAAGGATTTTGTGGGTTCATCAAAAACGGATGCCACTTCTGCTGTGGAGTCATACACGTAAGTTGTGCTCTGCACGATGGGCACAACGCGGGGTTCTGTGTTTTTCGGGGAATAGCCTGCATGCAGGCATTTAGTTTCGTCTCTCATTGTTAGGTCTCCTTTATATTAAGATAAAGTTTTAACTTGTATATCACCCAATGGCTTATGACAGGAGAAATATAACACCTGCTCCGCTATGGGTTCAGACAATAATGAAAATGCTTCTTTTTGACGGTTTTCATCCATTTGAATGAAGGTATCGTCTAAAACCAACAAGGGAATCTGTTCAAACAAGGTTTGTAAAACAGCAATACGCAATGCAAAGTATAAAATGTCATATGTACCTGCGCTCACATAATCTGCTTCCACAATTTCGTGACCGTCGGGAGTTTTAATCATCAAACCGTAATCGTCAGTCACTTTGATTTCCTTATATCTGCCCCTTGTTAATCGGGTAATCAACGCGCCCAGTTTTTCATCTAAAGCAGGCGCAAAGGTCTGTTTTAATTCTTCGCTACATTCTTCCAGCGTTTTGCGAGCCAGTTCGATGGTTTCATAGCGAGCAGACAGTTCCTGATGTCGTTCTTCCGCTTGCGCCAAATCGTTTTCCACCGCACTGACGCTACGACCCACAGAAAAACCTTCCGTCACCTTCGCGTTCATTTGTGCCAAGGTTCTTTCCCTTTCCATCTGCTCGCCTCTTGCGGATGCGAGCAATCTTTCCAGATCTTCTTCAGAGGCTCCTTCGTAGTTCACGGGTTCCTCTTCGGGCGGCAGAGTCAGGGTGCCAATGGTGGCATTAAGACT
>JAZOLH010000042.1:0-4755 GCA_045652815.1 Clostridia bacterium | reverse complement strand
TTTCGTATTCGGCTTTCATATATTCGCTGGAGGTTTCGCTGTAACGACGCTCTAAGTTGTTAATAATGCCTTCAAAAGCGGCACGATAATTGGCGGTACCGTAAGAACGTTCGTAGGAAAGGTCCAGTTTTTCGCCACGTGTACCGTAGAGAAGTACGTCGATTACTTCATCGGGCAGATCGCACACGGGTGTATCTAAAGAGAAATTATAACGCTTTGAAAGGGCAGTGAAGTACATGTAAGAAACACTTTCGGTGTTGTCTGCATTACCCCAACCGATAGCGGAAACAGCACCGTCATTTAAGGATTTTGAAAAATCAATGACCAGTGCAGGATCAATCTTCATTTGTGTACCCAAACCGAGACAGTGGGGACAAGCGCCGAAAGGACTGTTAAAAGAGAACATACGGGGCGCCAGTTCCTCAAAACTGATGCCGCAATCTTCGCAGGCATAGTTTTCGCTGAACAGTAAGGGCTCACCGTCGATAATATCAATCATCACAAGACCGCCCGCAAGTTTTAAGGCGGTTTCGATAGAATCGGCCAAACGTTTTTTATGGTCACCGCCTGCAACAAGACGGTCAATTACAACTTCGATGGAGTGTTTTTTATTCTTTTCTAGAGTGATGGATTCAGATAAATCATAGATAATGCCATCCACACGAACACGCACATAACCGCTTTTTTTAGCATCTTCAAAAAGTTTTACGTGTTCACCTTTTTTGCCACGGATAACGGGGGCTAAAATCTGAAATTTTGTTTTCTCAGGCAGAGCCATCACCTGATCCACAATCTGGTCAACGGTCTGCTTTTTAATTTCTTTGCCACACTTGGGACAGTGGGGCACACCCGCACGGGCATAGAGCAGACGGAAATAGTCATAAATCTCTGTCACGGTACCCACGGTTGAACGGGGGTTTTTGTTGGTTGTTTTCTGGTCGATACTGATAGCGGGAGAGAGACCGTCAATCATTTCTACATCAGGTTTTTCCATCAGTCCCAAGAACTGACGGGCATAAGAAGACAAGGACTCCATATAGCGGCGTTGACCCTCGGCATAAATGGTGTCAAAGGCAAGGGAAGACTTGCCCGAACCGGAAAGACCGGTCAGAACAACCAGTTTATCACGGGGGATAGAAACGCTAATGTTTTTCAGATTATGTTCTTTTGCACCTTTAATAAAAATCTGATCTTTTGCCATTGCCTAACTCCTTCAGTATCGTTCTTATATATTATACAATTTTTATTTAATATTGTCAAAATTTTTCTCGAAATTTCTTCAAAAAACTTACTTTATTATATAGTCTTTCACAAAAAGCAAGAAAAAACAAGGTTTTACTTGCTATTTTTAGGCCAATCGAGTATAATGAAATTTATATGGACTGAGATTGCGTGAAATTTGGAGGGATTATGCTCATGGAGCAGATTGCTAAGGTTGTTTCACATTTTAATTTAGATTCAGGGATTGCAGAAATTAAACCCATCGTGCGTGGTCATATTAACACCACCTATCTGGTGATTCTTGATGACGGACGCAAATACACTCTGCAGGCAATCAATCATTATGTGTTCCGCAAGCCCGAAAAGGTTATGGAAAACATTGTCAATGTTACAGAACACATTCGCAAAAAGATTGCTTTGGCAGGTGGCGATGTTGACAGAGAGTGTCTGAACGTTGTTTTAACCCGTGAAGGCAAAAACCTTTACATTGACAAAAACTGCAAATACTGGCGTATGTACACCTACGTAGATGACGTTAAAAGTTATGACGTGGTAGAAGAGCCTGTGCAGATGTATAATGCTGGTGTGGGCTTTGGTCACTTTCAGAAGATGCTGTCTGACTTTGATATGGCAAGTCTTCATGAAACCATTCCCAATTTCCATAACACCAGAACAAGACTTGAAGATTTGTTCCGTGCGGCTGAAGAGAACCTTGCAGGTCGCATTGATGAAGTACGTGAAGATGTTGAATTTTTCCGTCAGCGTGTGGCAGATGGTACGGTTTTAGTGGATTTAACAGAGCAGGGCAAACTGCCGCTCCGTGTTACCCATAACGACACAAAGGTGAACAACATCCTGATTGATAATAAAACAGGTAAAGCACTTTGCGTTATTGATTTGGATACGGTTATGCCCGGTCTTGCTGCTATTGACTTTGGTGATGCGATTCGCTATGCAGCCAACACAGCCGCAGAAGATGAACAGGATTTATCTAAGGTTAGTCTTGATATGGAACTGTATGAACAGTATGCCAAAGGGTTCCTCTCTGAAGTGGCAAGCGATTTAACAGAAACTGAGCTGGCTTATTTAGCTCACGGTGCTAAAATCGTTACCTTAGAAACCGGCGCACGCTTTTTGACAGACTATCTAAATGGTGATGTGTATTTTAACATCCATCGTCCCAAGCAGAATTTAGACCGTGCCCGTTGCCAGATGGCGCTGGTGCGCTCTATGGAAGAAAAATTTGATGATATGTGCCGCGTTGTTCGCGAGGCGTGTCAATAATTTAATACTAAATAATAAGCAAAATTGCTTGTTATAGATGCCATTTCGGGGAAACAGGTGCAAAACCTGTACGAGACCGTCGCCGTGATGCGCTAAAAACTGTTCTTTTACTCATTGCCGCAAAATGAGGACAAGCCATTGGAGAAATCTGAGAAGGTAAAGAACAGGCGCAAAGTCGGAATATCCGGATGGTAAAACCTGCCTTATGACTGCGGAATCCGGTCGGCAGGAATTTATTTTATAAGGAGATATGACTATGGTGATGAAGAAAAAAACCAGAGTTTTATCACTCATCCTTTGTGTTTTGCTGGTTGCGGCTCAGCTTTTTGTAACATCCGGATGTGTGAGCAACAAAGCAGATGAAAATGCTGCTTCGGAGAATGTAAAGTCGTTTATCTTTACATCGGTTGATGCTGATGGCAATACGGTAACCGTGCCCCTTGCAAGTGGTAGGGAAACTGTTGGCGAAGCCTTGATTGAAGAGGGTTTAATCAGCGGTGAAGATGGTCCTTATGGTCTGTATGTTAAAACCGTGAACGGAATTACCTACGATTACGATACAGACGGAAAATACTGGGCATTTTATGTTGATGGAGCATATGCTGCAAGCGGCGTGGATAAAACACCGATTACCCAAGGTGCCGCTTATGCATTTAAAGCGGAATGATGAAACCCACCATCAGAGAAATTGCGATTTTCGGCGTTTTGGGCGCCTTGATGTATGCCTCTAAACTGGTGATGGAGGGTCTGCCTAACATTCACCTTGTGGGCGTTTTTGTTGTGGCTATCACCGTTGTTTTCAGGGCGAAGGCCTTGTATCCCATTTATGTCTATGTGCTCCTTTGTGGCCTGTTTTCGGGCTTTGGCGCATGGTGGTTTGCTCAACTTTATGTTTGGGCGGTTTTATGGGGCGTGGTGATGCTTCTTCCCAAAACAATGCCAAAGAAATTCGCACCGATTGTGTATATGATTGTCTGCGCCTTGCATGGTTTTTTATACGGTGTTTTATATGCGCCGGCACAGGCACTCTTTTTTGGACTCGGTTTTAAGGCAACACTTGCCTGGATTGGGGCAGGTGCGCCTTTTGATATTCTGCACGGTATCGGCAATTTCGTTGGCGGACTTTTGATTGTGCCTTTGGTGAATGCACTAAAGCGGGCCAACAAAATAAGCTGACTGATTTGAAAGAAGGTTTTTTATGAGTTCTCTGATACTGGGTATCACAATGCCGCTCCTTGGCACAACGCTGGGCGCCTGTGGTGCTTTGTTTATGAAAAAAGCAATGAATCAAACGGTTCAGAGAGGTCTCACGGGGTTTGCCGCCGGTGTTATGGTGGCGGCATCTGTCTGGAGTCTGATTATTCCTGCCATTGAGCAGTCTGCAGGTATGGGTAAACTTGCGTTTATTCCTGCTGCTGTTGGTCTTTGGGCGGGTGTTATGTTCCTGTTGCTCCTTGACCATGTTGTGCCTCATTTACACAGAAACAGCACGGAAACAGAAGGCGGACACAAAACAATGAGCCGCACTCTGATGCTTGTGCTGGCGGTGGCACTTCATAACCTGCCGGAAGGTATTGCTGTTGGTGCTGTTTATGCAGGACTCATGTCGGGAGAAGCGCCCATTGCCGCAACGGGTGCGGTGGCGCTTTCCTTGGGTATTGCCATTCAGAACTTTCCGGAAGGAGCAATCATCTCTATGCCGCTTCGTTCAGAGGGTGTACCTCGTTTAAAAGCGGTGTTTTACGGATTTTTGTCCGGTGTGGTTGAACCGATTGCGGCGATTATCACAGTTCTGTGTGCGTCTTTTATCGTACCGATGCTGCCTTATTTCCTTGGATTTGCCGCAGGTGCAATGCTTTATGTGGTAGCAGAAGAACTGATTCCCGATATGTCCCGAGGTGAACATTCTCACACAGGTGTTTTGATGTTTGCCTTAGGTTTTACCTTGATGATGATTTTAGATGTTGCTTTGGGCTGAAACCTGTAACGAAAAGTGACAAAAAAATCAGTAAAATAGCGGATTTTGTCTTGACGGAAGCCGTGTTTTGTGCTAAGATATATGTAAATATTTGTAATTTTGGGAGACGATAGTATGAAATCAACCGGCATTGTGAGAAAAGTTGACGAATTAGGCAGAATCGTGTTGCCGATCGAACTTAGAAGAACGCTGGATATTGCTGAAAAAGATTCTTTGGAAATTTATGTAGATGGTGATACCATCGTTTTAAGAAAATATGAACCTTCTTGTAT
>JAZOLH010000041.1:0-17759 GCA_045652815.1 Clostridia bacterium | reverse complement strand
CAAAGTGTTCTTAACTCTCGCTTCACAATGGGGGCACATCATACCTTCAATATGCAAAATGGTTTTCATCTTTTTCATCTCCTTTTTATCATTAAAACGGATTAAGTTTAACCTGAGGGCATTGGATACCACCAAAAAACTGGACAAGCTCATCGCCGCCGCCCCGAACATAGGATTCATTGTTAAACCAAACGGAACTAAAAGTCCCGCCGCCAAAGGAATCCCAATCAGGTTATAGCCAAAGGCCCAAAACAGATTTTCGTGGATATTGCGAAGCACCTTTCGGCTCAGATGCACCGCGTTTGCCACATCGGTCAAACGGTTTTGCATCACCACCACCTGCGCCGCATCAATGGCAATATCCGCGCCTGCACCAATGGCAACCGATGCATCGGCTCGCGTTAAGGCAGGGGCATCGTTAATACCATCACCCACCATCATCACAGAGCCTTCCTTTTGCAGAGAGCGAATCACCTTTTCTTTTTCGTGGGGTAATACCTCTGCGAAAATCTCCGTAATCCCCGCCTGCTTGCCAATGGCTTGGGCGGTTTTTTCGTTGTCCCCTGTGAGCATCACCACACGGATGCCCATCTGTTGTAACTTGCCGATGGCTTCCTTGCTATCTTCCTTAACGCTATCTGCCACAGCAATGATGCCCAAAAGGGCACCTTCTTCAGCAAAGTACAAAGGCGTTTTGCCCTGCTCTGCCAAGGATTCTGCCAAACGGATGGTTTCGTCATCAATGGTGACGGTTTTTTGAGTATAGGCAAGGTTACCACCGCAAACGGACTTACCTTCTACATTAGCCGATAAGCCACCCCCTGCAGCAATCAAAAAGTCCGTAACCGGTTTTGCCGCTATCTGCTTCTCTTCAGCATAGCCCATGATGGCTCTTGCCAAGGGGTGTTCGCTGTTTTTCTCCAGGGATACTGCCACAGATAAAAGATGCTCTTTGTCAACATCCCCAACGGCTAAAACATCGGTGACTTTGGGCTCACCCATAGTAATGGTACCCGTTTTATCCAAAACAGCAATGCGGGTTTTCCCCGTCACTTCAAGGGCCTCTGCGGTTTTAAACAAAATGCCGTGTTTGGCGCCAACGCCACTGCCCACCATAATGGCAACAGGGGTCGCAAGCCCCAAGGCACAGGGGCAACTGATAACCAAAACCGAAATAGCTCTCGCCAGTGAAAAACCAAAGGTTTCGCCCAAGCATAACCACACAACAAGAGTCACCAGCGCAATGCCCATAACCGCAGGCACAAACACGCCTGCCACTGTATCCGCCACTTTTGCAATAGGCGCTTTGGTGGCAGAGGCTTCACGGACTACCTGAATAATACGGGACAAGGTTGTCTCTGCCCCCACGTGAGTGGCACGACATTTTAAATACCCTGTCAGGTTGGTAGTTGCCGCAGACACGCGGGCATCTACCGACTTATCAACGGGAAGACTTTCCCCCGTCAGTGCCGATTCGTTCACAGCGCTCTCGCCTTCAATGACAACACCGTCAACAGGGATATTCTCGCCGGGTTTTACAAGAAAAATATCGCCCACCAAAACATCATCCACAGGGATCGTTGCTTCCACTCCCTCACGAACAACGGTGGCTTGTTTCGGTGCTAAACTGATGAGGCCCGAAAGGGCACTTGTGGTTTTGCCCTTAGCCCGTTCCTCCAGCATTTTGCCCAAGGTGATGAGAGCCAACAGCATGGCCGCCGATTCAAAATAAAGGTCGTGTAAATAATGGTGGTTTCCATCCACAGCCATTAAAATCAAAGTCGAAAAACTATATACAAATGCAGAGCCCGAACCGATGGCAACCAAGGTATCCATATTGGGTGCCCGATGGATCAGACCCCGGAAACCGCTTACAAAAAACTTACGGTTTACAACCATCACAACCGCCGCCAATACCATTTGCAAAATGGCTATCGCAATGGGGCTTTCGGCGAGAACTTGCGGCAGGGGTAACCCCCACATCACGTGCCCCATAGAAACATACATTAAAACACACAAGAGCACCAAGGAAACAAGCAAACGACGTTTGATTTGTTTTGTTTCGTTGCGCAAAACGTCCGTTTCTTTATTCTGTTTGGTTTCGGGCAGTAAGATGCCATAGCCTGCTTCTGTCACCGCGCGAATAATGTCACTCTCTGCCGCCATGCCTGTCACCGCCATAGACCCCGTTAAGAGATTCACGCTGCAGGATTCCACGCCATCCACATTGGATACGGCCTTTTCCACGCGGCTAGAACAGGCGGCACAACTCATGCCCGTTACCTGATATTCTTTCACGTTCTTCCCTCCTTCGGGAAATACTTCGTTTCGTCACAAAAAGGGTACGCATCGCAATGCGTACCCTTTTATTATACAGTATCTTTCGGATTTTCGCAACCACATCCTGCGGAATGGCTGGCACAATCTTTTGCGTGAGGACAACCAATGCAGGCTTGTCCTTTTCTCTTCGATCTAAAAACATAGAATGCGGCGCCACCTAAAACAGCAACCAAAATAACAATTAAAATAATATTTTCCATAAACGATAGTCCTCCTTTATTAGCTCAGGGAGTATTCTGCTTTGATATTCTGACTTGACTTGCCAATCAAAACAGCTAAAATCAGCGCAAACACCAAAACCGCCGCGCCACCGCACAGGGCAGCCCCAACATTCAAGGAAGCGGGGTCGGAAATCAATGTGCCGATGGTGTAAACCAAATATGCAATGGTATAACCCACACCCATCTGAAGACCAATGCCGCCCCAAAGCCATTTAGCGCTCTTCATTTCGGCATTCATCGCGCCAATTGCCGCAAAGCAAGGCGGGGTGAACAGGTTGAACATAAGATACGCAAGCGCTGCTGCTTTGGTGATGGCAAACACAGCCGCCACCTCTGTTCCGGCACCTTCTAACATCACCAGTTCTTCGGTGTCAATCAAATTATCAAGACCAACGAAGCAAACCGCCAATGTGCCCACAACGTTTTCTTTGGCAATAAAGCCCGTTACCGCTGCCGCCGCCATCTGCCAGGAGAGAACGCCAACAATGGGTACCAAGAGATATGCAACAGGGCCTGCAATGGATGCCAAAATGGATTCTCCTGCACTTTCTGCCACAGCAAAACGCCAGGTAAAACTCTGCATCACCTGAACAACGGTGTTACACAGCAAAATAACCGTTGCCGCTTTCACAACATAAGACCAACCGCGGCTGAGCATAGATTTAAAAGCACCCGCAAAACTCGGCACTTTATATTCGGGAATTTCAATAATGAAATAGGATTTTTTAGCACGGTACCCGGTGATACCGTTAATGAGCAGCGCGCCCACAAAAATCAGAACAATGCCGGATAAGTACATCAGCGTGCTCACCCAACCTGCGCCATCAAAAAAGGCACCTGCAAACAGAGCGATTACGGGGATTTTTGCACCACAAGGCATAAAAGGTGCAAGCATGGCTGTGGCTCTACGCTCACGCTCATTACGAATGGTACGACTTGCCATAATACCGGGCACCGCACAACCCACTGTGATAACAAAGGGGATAACGGATTTGCCGGAAAGACCAACCTTTTTAAAGATGGGGTCAAGCACAACTGCCACACGGGACATATAACCGCAGTCTTCCAACAGTGCGATTAAGAAGTACATCACCATAACCAGCGGCAAAAAGCCCACAACAGCAATCACGCCGCCGATGACGCCATCTACCAAAAGGGCAGTCAGCAGGGGATTTGCCTCGGCTAAAAGTCCGCCAACCCACGCCTGAAAACCTTCCAGCAGGGCAACCAGCCAGTCCGCAATCGGTGTGCCCACCCAAACCTGAGAAATCTGGAACACCAAAAACATAACAATGGCAAAAATGGGAATGCCCAGCCATTTGTTTGTTAAAATGGCGTCGATTTTGTCGCCAAAGTTTTTATCTTTTGTTAAAACCTTGCGGATTTCAACTTCTTTCACCAGTTTGTTAACAAACGCAAACCGTTCTCTGTCTGCCTGTTCAACTGCTGCTTTGCTTGTCTGGTCAATATCACCTTGAACATAAGGTGCTTTCTGGCTCTTGCCAACCTGCTCCACAGCCGCTGTAACAACAGCCTTTAAACCTTCTGCAGAAGTGGAAACGGTTTCAATAACAGGACAACCTAATTCCAAAGACAAAACATCTGCTTTGATGGTTGTTTTCTTCTTTTTATTAATATCACTTTTATTCAGCGCCACAACCATGGGAATGCCCAGTTCTAAAAGCTGAGTTGTGAAAAACAAACTACGGGATAAATTGGTAGCATCTACGATGTTGATAATAACATCGGGGGCTTCTTTTTTAATGTAGTCACTGGCGATACTTTCATCTGTTGTAAAAGGAGACATAGAGTAAGCACCCGGCAGATCAACAGCAACAAGTTCATAATCCGCACCTGCATAGGCCTTTTTAATGGTATGTACCTTTTTCTCAACAGTAACGCCCGCCCAGTTGCCAACTTTTTCACTTTTTCCCGTCAGGGCGTTGAACATGGTGGTTTTACCCGAGTTAGGGTTACCTGCCATGGCAATTCTGAGAGTTTTCATAAGTACCTCCTTCTATATAAAGGGAATTATTTTCAACATCAGTTAGTTTATCCTAACCGATAAGTAAAAAAGAATCAGCAGAGCCTTATCTTTTAAACTAAAATGGCTTCTGCCAACTGATTATCAATGTTATATCGTCCATCCTTAATGGAAACGATAGCACCGCCTTTTAACTGAGAAACTACGGTAATGGGTTCGCCGGAATAACAACCCAGAGAGAACAAAAAGGAATTCAGTTCTTCATCGTCTGTATTCACAGCAGAAATGATATACTCTTTGCCGGGGGTTGCTTCTTTTAAATTCATTTTCCTCTCTCCTTTCGAGTTAGTCTTTCCTAACCGTACTTTATTATAGCATTTGCCCTGCCTTTTGTCAAGCCTTTTTTTGAAATTTTTTCCGGCTTTTTTACCAAAATAATCACAAAGAAATCGCAGTTTTTATCTTGCATATAAAAAATAAATATGATATAATTTATAATGTATAACTATCTTATCTACATAGGAGGAGAATTATCATGAAAAGATTTCTCTCTGTGGCACTTTGCTTTGTGCTGGTGCTTTCTGTGGCAGGCATTTCTGCTTCTGCCTTAACCTTTTCCGATTTAGAAGCATCTCACTGGGCGTACAACGATGTACAGACTCTGGTGGCAGATGGCACCGTTAACGGTTTTGAAGACGGTACCTTCCGTCCCGGTGGCACTGTAACCCGCGCTCAGTTCGTTAAAATGCTCGGTAACGGTCCCACCAAACGTGCTATGGATTATAGCGACGTTTCTCCGAATCACTGGGCATATACCTACATTATGTATGCAGGTTATCCCGACGGTAACTCCAACCACTTCTATCCCGACCAGCCCATCACTCGTGGTCAGGTAGCAGAACTGCTTTGGAACCGTGCAGGCAAACCTCAGGATGCTTATGCACCCGGCATTATCACAAATCAGTATGCAAAAGAACCCATGGCAGCTGCTTGGGTTTATGAAAAAGGTTTAATGATTGGTGACGACGGTATCCAACTCCGCTTAAATGACACCTTAAGTCGTGCCGAAGCTTCCGTTTTAATCATCCGTTCTCGTAAAGCGGCAAACAACAAAAACGCGTTCATCGACGTGATTGACCCCATGGTATTTGAAAACGTATTTAAAGGTTTAAACCTGTTTGATGGTAAAGCTTACGATCCCAACGGCACCATCACCAATGGTGAAATGGCTCGTGCGGCACTGAGAATCGGTAGCGAAGAAACTAATCTTTCTTACAATCGCTTATATGCAACCGCAAACTTCGACCATCCCTACGCACGTGATCTGGCAAACGTTTGCACAAACTGCATCGGCAAAGATAAGCTGACCAAAAAATTTGCTGATCAGAAAGCAAAATTCGGTGACACCGTTGCGGCGCTGACCTACAACTTCATCGCGAAATCCAACGAAGGTGCTGTATATGGCGAAAAGACCGAAAGCCTGTCTAAGAAATATGAAAACATGGCAAACATCTGCTTAACCTTTGCTAAAAACAATGGTATCATTTCTTTAAATGAAGATTTGGATGCACCCATCACCATGCGTGAATTTGCTATGATTTGTCTGCTGCTGGACAGCACCATTGGTTCTCAGAGTGATATCACCACCGATGTAAACAACATCACAAACAGACCCATTGAAAAAGATCACTCTCTGCTGCTGACCAAAGAACCTTATGGTAGCTTCCGTTTAAAACTGGCAGGTCTGCCGAATTCTGTATATGCAACCGCTCCTGTAAGTCAGGCAAAAACGCCTCTTGCATCCTTTGACTTTGCTCGTGAGTACAGCGGCATCTTCACCGATATGCTCTCTGAACTCAAGAGAATGACAAAAGACTTATCCGGTGCTGATGTAACACTGACCTACTATCCCTCTTTAGTTTGGGATAATGGCAATGGTTACACCATGCGTTTAAAATGCGTATTCAACTCTATGCCCGACGCTTTGGAATTCAACCAGATGTTCGTTACCAAAGAAGGTATCGCAAACGAAAACCTGAAGATTTATCCCGGTACTGTTGTGTACTTCGACCTGGCAACCGGTGCTCCCGTAACTGCCATCACAACACCCGTTGATAAGGCATATGTTGAACAGATTGTTTCTGTACACTAAGGCGTAGTAAAATGCACATACCGCACAAAGCAAAATAAGACTAGAAATATAGAAGGGATTCGTCATATGACGAATCCCTTTTTTATTTTTATCGCCTTGTGCTTTAAACAAACTTCGCCTCTCGGCGTACCATTGTACGCCTTCGGGTAGCCCCTACGGGCTCTGTTTGTCCAATCTGCGCTATTTTCCGTCCGCCCTTACAAAAAACTATTGCATAAAGTCTAGGGGGTTTACGAAGTTTCCGTTCGCTTTCACCGCAAAATGCAAATGACTCTCATCCAGCATTTCTGCTGCCGCACTATTGCCCACAGCGGCAATTACTTGCCCACGGGAAATCTCCTCGCCCTCGCTGACCATATCGCAGGAGGCCAGATTCTGATACACGCTTTCAAATCCGCCGCCGTGATCGATGGTGATAGTGTACCCCATCTGCGGGTCAAAATAAGCACCCGATACCTTGCCATCCGCCACAGCTTTAACTGCCTCGCCCGACTTGGCCGCCACATCAATCCCGTTATGCACCCGCCAATCATTTAAGGTTTTAGAGTGAATCAGCGTTTCTAATGAAAAAGGTAACACAATCTCACCTTCCATCACCTTATCCATAATCAGCGTGATGGGTTTTGCACCTGCTGTAACGCTCTCTTCTGTCTGTTCTTCTTCCACTTTTGCCTCAGGGACTGTTTCCTGCACCTTGCCGCCCGATAGGGTATCTACCGCCGATTGTGACGGAAGCACAAATGCAGTTTTCTCCTTGATGGATTCGCTGACTCTGTTCATTTGAAACAGAGAGACACCACCCATTAAGAATGTAATACAAAGTGCGGCAACCACCCCTATGCGTCGCCCTTTGAGCCCCTTTGTTTGTTTCTTATTTTTCTCTTCTTCCACCATAACAACCTCCTTTACTGCTTTTCCTATCTTGTCCATTATTTCCCATTTTATGCATATTGACAAGGCGGCTTTTTTCGTGCTACAATAAAAGTAATTCCTATGGAAAGAAGGCTCGTTATGAGAATCTATGAAAAAATTACAGATTTAATCGGTCACACACCGTTAGTGAAATACAGTGAGGATTTGGGCGCAAATATCTATATGAAACTGGAGTTTTTTAACCCCGCAGGCTCTGCGAAAGACAGGGTTGCCAAAGCCATGATTGATGATGCAGAAGCCAAGGGACTTCTTACTCCCGATTCTGTAATCATCGAACCCACCAGCGGCAACACAGGTATTGGCCTTGCTTCCGTTTGCACCGCAAGGGGCTATAAAACCATTTTAACAATGCCCGAAACCATGAGCCGCGAACGTCAGGCGCTTCTTCGTGCCTACGGTGCGGAAATTGTGTTAACAGAAGGCGCTTTGGGTATGAGCGGTGCCATCAAAAAAGCCGAAGAACTGGCAAAGGAAATCAAGGGCAGTTTCATTCCCGCCCAGTTTGATAACCCCGCTAACCCCGATATTCATTTTAAAACCACAGGTCCTGAAATTTGGGAAGATACCGAGGGAAGCGTTGATATCTTCGTTGCCTGCGTAGGCACAGGCGGTACGCTGACAGGGATCGGTCGCTATTTAAAGTCGCAAAACAAGGATGTAAAAATCGTTGCTGTTGAACCTGCCGCATCTCCCCTGCTCTCTGAAGGCAAAGCAGGTCCCCACAAAATTCAGGGTATCGGCGCCAACTTTATCCCCTCTATTTTAGATAGAGACATCTACGATGAAATTATCACCGTCGCCGATGAAGATGCGCTGAAAACAGGTAACAAGATTGCCAAAACCGAGGGCTTTTTGGTTGGCATTTCCTCTGGTGCGGCGCTCTTTGCCGCCAAGGAACTGGCAAATAGACCTGAAAACAAAGGCAAAAACATTGTGGTCCTCCTGCCCGATACAGGCGAACGATATTTATCAACAGAAATGTTTGAATAGGAAAACAAAAAGAGGTTGTCCCATTCGGGACAACCTCTTTTTATTAAATGCGATAACCGTGATGCAAGGGACCCGATCCCTTTCCTAAATCCAAACCAGCTTTAAGCGCACCTGTTAAATAAGTCTTGGCAATATCCACGGATTCTTCCAGGGAAAAACCTTTAGCCAGACCAACCGAAATAGCAGAAGATAACGTGCATCCTGTTCCATGTGTATTCGTGTTTTTGACTCGATTTCCCGGGAACCAGACCGTTTGTCTTTCGGTGCACAGAACATCATTGGCGTCATCTCTGCTGTGCCCCCCTTTAACAAGAACAGCGCAACCGTAAGTCTCACCTATTTTCTGACCTGCCGCAATCATTTCAGCCTTGGTTTCCACTTTCATATCCGCTAAAACCTCTGCCTCTGCCATATTCGGTGTTACAAGCGTCGCAAGCGGCAACAAATCTTTTTTCAGATGGAAAATCGCATCTTCGGTAATCAATCGGGCTCCACTTGTTGCAATCATAACGGGGTCAACGACAATATTCTTTGCACCGAAATGCTTTAATCGTTCTGCAACGATGCAAACCAGTTCCCCGGAAGAAACCATCCCAACCTTTACAGCATTTGGAAAGATATCTTCAAATACGGCATCAATTTGTTGCTTCAAAAATTCGGGTGAAATTTCCATAACAGCTGAAACACCCATCGTGTTCTGCGCTGTCAGTGCTGTAATGGCGCTCATAGCATAAGCACCGTTTGCCATAATGGTTTTTATATCTGCCTGAATCCCTGCGCCACCTGAAGAATCACTCCCAGCAATTGTTAAAACTGTTTTCATATGACTCACCTCCTATTCTATATGTAGTATTTTAAATTTCTCCCGCATCTTCTTTGCCATTTCTTTTGGCGATTCTGCCTTCATAATGGCAGACACCGCGCAGATTCCACTGATGGAAATTCCTTTTAAAACATCCATATTGTCAATCGTTAACCCGCCGATAGCGTTGACAGGAATTGAAACAGCCTTGCATATATCTGCTAGTATTTCTGTTGATGTTAAAATCGTTTTTACCTTTGTTGTAGTAGGAAAAATAGCACCAACGCCTAAATAGTCTGCGCCCTGCGCTTCTGCATCTTTGGCCCAGGGGACTGTCTTCGCAGTTGCGCCAATGATGTAATCATCTCCTAAAATTTTTCGAGCGGTAGCAACGGGCATATCTTCCCTTCCCAAGTGAACCCCCTCGGCACCGATTGCCTGTGCCACGTCAACGCGGTCATCAATAATCAAAGGAACATCGTATCGTTTTGTTATCTGATGCACCTTTTCCGCAAGTTCGATATACTCTCTTGTTGCTTTATTTTTCTCCCGCAGTTGTAACATTGTCACACCACCGGAAAGTGCCTGCTCGATCCGTTCTAAAAAATCGGCTTCAGAAAATCCCGTGCTGTCTGTGATGAAATAAAGGCTTGTATCAAACTGTTTCAAACTCTTTCACCTCCATTTTAAGTCTGCTCTCCACTTTGGAAATGTCGATATTGGAAAGTGCATCCATAAGTCTTATTAAAAAATGCCCATTACCATCTGTCTCCGCCATCTCTCCGGCTATGCCCAACAAAGCGCAAGCAAAACTACTTCCGCAAAGCACATCATCCGTCCGAATGCAACAAGCCGCCAGAGCACCCAGCAAGCAACCCGTACCCGTCACTTTAGCCAGCTCGGGGACTCCATTCTCTAAAATCACGCATTGCTTACCATCTGTCACAACGTCGCGCCTTCCGCTGACCAGTACAACACATTGACTCTGTTTTGCCAGCACACGCGCAGCAAGCAGGACTGTTTCTTCTGTTAAAGTTTTATCGCAGTCCACCCCCGAACTTCGGAATCGTTTGGAAACTAACGCCATAATTTCCGATGCATTCCCCTTAACGAGCGCCGGTGTACAGCACCTTAAAAGCTTCAATACAAAACGGCGGCGCAGGGATGAGCACGCACATCCTACCGCATCGATCACAATGGGAATTCTTCTTTCCTTTGCGGTTTTAGCCGCAATGATCATAGCTTTCATTCTCTCGTTTGTGATTCCACTCAAATTGAGCAATAGGGCCGACGCGGTTTTGGTAATCGCGCGAACTTCGCCGGGGTGCTCGGCCATAATAGGCCGAGCACCCATAGCGAGCACTCCGTTAGCACATTGATTAATAGAAATAGGCCCCATTATACAGTGAATCAAGGGCTCCTCTTCTTTAATTCTGCATAGAATGTCACTCCATTTTTTCAGCATAATGTTCTCCTTTTTTAACGAGATTTACAATCAGATAAACTGCCGCTAAACCAATAAATAAAACCAACAATCCTTTAGATACATATGTCCAGATGATGGACTCCCAGCCAAAAACGCCCTGTGCCAGTTCCACAACAACAAAGCCGATTACGCCAATGGCGGCAATTGAAATGCCACTGCCTAACAAACTGCTTTTGTCAGCGAAAACCATGCTTCCCAATTTTTTCTGGAAGTTCTCCAAAACGCCCGCCGCTGACAGCTTTTTCAAAAAAGCAAATGCAATACTGCCGCCAATCAACGTACCACAAATGAACGAGGGCACATAAAACAACCATGAAAGTCCTGTTTTTCCCCAGAAGATCGTCATCACGGGATAGGATAAAACGGCGCCAATAATACCTGTTCCAATCACCTCACCCAAAACAGCCATCAGCAAACTGCCTCTGGAAGTTTTGTAAAAGACGCCGGATAAAAAAGCACCAAAAATAGCTCCAGTTAGTGCAATAGGCGGAATGCCCATTGTTGCCATACGGATGATACCGATGAGAACAGCACAGGTAAGAGAGTACCAAGGCCCAAGTAGCACCGAGCAAACAATGTTGATAAAGTGAGCCATAGGGCACATTCCCTCAACACGTAAAATCGGTGAAATCACAACGCCCAACGCTACCATCATGGCAAGAACCGACAATTTTAAAAGTTTGTTTGAGTTTCTCATTTTTTAACCTCTTTCGTTGTAAAATATCAAAGCAAACTGCTTTGTCGGTCGTGAATCCATTTTCACCTCTCACCTCGAAACACGAGTTCCCATCGCATAGCATCCAAGATGTCAAGCGCTCCCTTGCCATCTGTAAGTTCACCTCCCTCTTTCAAAAAATGCAAAATAAAAACGGATAACCCCTGCGGATTATCCGTTAAAATCAAATTATGACTTCCTACGGCGGCATTATCCGCATCAGGTTAAAGGGTCGAAGTTCGAGAACCTCCTCTCAGCCGGCTAAACCAGCTCCCCTGTATTTATTTATACTTGTATTATACGCCTGCATCAATAAAAAATCAAGTGGATTTTGCAAAAAAACTTTAATTTTAAAGCGGTATATATCAACCGAAATATTTGAATAGAAAGTGTCATTGACGGAAATTTCAAGTACCTTTTAAAATCCCTCCACCGCCTTCGATGGTCCCCCTCTCTTTAGGCAAGGGAGGCTTAGTAGTAGGACAGCCTGCGCCAATTTTGAAAAACAAGGCGCATTGAATCGAGACATTCTTTTTTTGATGGTCTGCGCCGAAGCAGAAGGTCCGTAGGACGCATCAAATTTGGATGCAGAATGAACGAACCGAGCCAAAGGGTACCCGAAGGCGTACAAAGGTACGCCGAGAGGCGAGGTTCGTTTATAGTCGAAAAATTAAAATAAAAAGAGAATCGCAATATGCGATTCTCTTCATATTTCCTTGAATTAAGACATTCTTTTTTCGACGGTCTGCGCCGAATTTGAACGTCCTTACCAGAACATTTTAAAGTCGGGGTCCAATGCTCTCAGCAGTGCTTCAAAATAGAAGAAGCAACCATAGGTTTCGCTGACATCAATACCAATGCCCATAGGACGAGCGATGGTGATGTAAGAAAGCAGTGCATCGGTGTTTTCGTCACTTGCCGCACACTTGTCAATCATAGCTTCAACCATCATATCAGCCGCATTTTTAAAGTATGCTTTCTGTTCTGCATCATCGGGCAGGTACTTAATCATTTCGTACAGACCGCAAGCGTTAACAGCTGCCGCAGAAGCATCACGGGCTTCAAAACTACCATCATTGAAATCGTAATCCCAGTAAGGAATCACATCAGAGGGCAGATTGTCCATTGCAAAGTAAGAAACGCTGCGATGGATATCAATGGTTTCAGGATCCTTGGTGAATTTATATGCCAGAGGGAAACCATAGAGCAGCCAGGAATGGCCACGGCTCCAGCAGGATTCATCACGGTTACCCTGGAAGGTTACACCTTTAACGGGCTCTTTTGTCTGAGGATCAAACTGATAGTGATGGTAAGAAGAACCATCTTCACGGATTAAGTATTTTGCGGTGGTGTGGTAATGACCCACAGCCGCATCATAGAATTTCTGTTCGCCGGTTTCTTCCCAAGCCCAGAAGAACAGAGGAATGTTCATCATAGAGTCAACCAGTGTTCTGTAACCTGCATAACCATCGGTGGGACGGCACATACCGCCACGGATGATAAACTGGTTTACCTGACAGAAATGGTCTAACTGAATTTCAGCCGCACGAATCGCCGCTTTGCGCGCTTCTTCGTTGCCTGTCAGTTTATAAGCTGCAATACAGGAAGGAATATATTTAAAACCGGTGTCGTGGTCATCCAACTCTTCGGGAATATCCAATGTTTTGTAGTAATAAGGCAGATGGCTTTCAGCCGCCTTTTTGAATTTTTCATTACCGGTGTACATATATGCTAACCAGTAAAGACCGGTCCACATACCGGTTGTCCAGGTAACCGCTTCCGTTGCCTGGTACTGATCTTTGCGACCGTTGGTGGTCATCATTTTATCTTCACCGAATTTATCAATGGCTTTTTCCAGACGGGAAACAGCCAGTGCTAAAGCCTTCTCTACCTTTTCTTTGGTTAAAGTGGAAGGTTTGGAAAAGCGTTCTTTATTCTTTAAAACAACATCAGGAGAATACATATGCTTTGTCCTTTCTGACTCGTAAATTGTCCAAATTAGTGGTAATGCCTGCTTTATGCATGAGCATAAGGCAGGCATTATTCATCATTGTCAAGGGTTCTGAAACATCAGTGGGAAGGCATCAACCTTTAACCGCACCGATCATAACACCTTTAACGAAGTACTTCTGCAGCAGCGGATATGCCAGTAAGATAGGCAGAGTACTTACAACAATAACAGCATATTTAATGGTTTCAGCAATCTTACCTGCTTCATCCATTGATACACCACCCTGCATAGAGTTGGTGTCATTTGCCATCAGGATTTCACGCAGTACAAGCTGCAGGGGGAACTTAGCACGGTCACGCAGGAAGATAGAAGCGTAGAACCAACCATTCCACAGACCTACTGCATAGTACAGAGTAACAACCGCGATGGTAGAACCGCAAAGCGGAATAATAATTTTTGTCATAATGACGAACGGATTAGCACCATCCAAGGTAGCGGATTCTTCCAAACTGTCGGGAACGCCGGCAAAGGCAGTTCTCATGATAATAACGTTATATGTATTAACACAGAAAGGAATAATCAGCGCCCAAAGGCTACCGTCTAAACCAAAACCACGAATGTTTAAGTAGGTCGGAATCAAACCACCGGAGAAGTACATGGTAAATACCAGAAGCTTCATAAAGGTGCCAACACCCTTCATTTTACGGGACAGGCAGAATGCAGCCAGAATGGTCATACCCATCTGAACAGCCAAACCTGCAACCATAACAAACAGAGTGTTTTTGTAACCGGACCAAATCATCGGGTTTTCAATAACGCGGATATAAGCTTCCAGCGTGGGCTTCGTGGGCCAGAGCAGGAAACCTTCATGCATCATCAGGGCGTTAGAGTCACTGAAAGATGCAAATACTACATACAATAAGGGATACAAGAATGTGATAGATAACACAATCTGAATGAGAGTGTTGAAAAAGGTAAAGGTCTTATATCCGAAACTTTCTTTAATTTTCATTTCGTTGACCTCCCCTTACCACAATGATGTATCGGTCACCTTACGAGACACAGCGTTCGTTAAGATGATCATAATAAAGTTAACAACAGAGTTAAACAGACCAACAGCGGAACTGTAACTCCAGCTCATTTCCAACAGACCCTTACGATATACGAAAGACGAGATAACGTCAGCGGTTTCACGAGTCATTTCGTTATATAATAAGATAATCTTTTCGTAGCCCAAACCAAGGACTGAGCCCAAACGCAGAATCAACAGAATGATAATGGTGGGGGCAATACCCGGCAGGGTAACATGAATGGTCTGCTGCCAACGGTTTGCACCGTCGATGGTAGCAGCTTCATACAGTTCCTGGTTGATGCCGGTCAGAGCTGCCAAATAGATGATGGAGTCCCAACCAACGTTTTGCCAGATATCGGAAATGATATACATCGGTACGAATGCATCAGGATTACTCAGAATAGATACATCTGAGCCACCCAGTGCAACAATCATCTGAGTGATGATACCGTTAGATGCGGTAAAAGTTTTAATCATACCGCAGATTACCACCAAAGAGATAAAATGCGGAATGTAAGAGATGGTCTGCACCGTGCGCTTAAAGAAACTACCTTTAATTTCATTTAAAAGCAGTGCCATAATGATAGGCATCGGGAAACCAAAAATGATAGACGCAAAACTGATAACCAAAGTGTTTTTCAGAATGCGCAGGAAATAATGGTTATTGAAAAAGTCAATAAAATGTTTAAAGCCTACCCACTGACTTCCCATCATGCCCTTAGCGGGAACATAGTTCTGGAAAGCAATCAGTGCGCCATACATCGGCTTAAAGATAAAGCAGATGTAATACAGGGCAACAGGCAAAAACATTAAATAAACCATCCAGTTATTCTTAAGTTCATTAAGAATAGGGGATGCGGGACGGTCAAGAGACCGTCCTGCTTCCGCTGTTAATGCTTGTTTACTCATTGTTTTTTAACTCAACTCCGTTTCTAACCGTGGAGGTAGAAGAATTAGCGCTTGTTGTAACGGGAGATTGCACCTTTGTACAGTTCCATCAGACGTTCCAGACCGAACTTTTCAACGTTTGCAACATATTCATCCCATTTATCCAGAGATTCCTGGCCGATGATGAACTTCAGGGTCATTTCCTGAACGTAGGTATCCAGCTCGGAACGCAGGTTGGAAACTTCGCTCTGTTCTTCGATAGTGGGAGTGATTAAGGGCATCAGATGATCTTCCATGTTGTTTTCAGCCCAGGTTACAACAGCTGCACGAGCTGCTGCGGGTTTAGCCTGCATCTGAGCAACAACGCGGCCGTCCTGCATGAATGTACCGGAGTAGCTACCTTTTGCGTACATCATCAGAGCGGGAGAAATACCTTCGGGGGAGTTAACGATTGCATCGGTGAACTTGGGTTCGCCATCAACCATTTCATAGCTTACGCCTTCAGTACCGAAGTTGTTGTACATTCTACCTTCTTCGGAGAAACCGTAGTCTAACCAGCGAGCTGCCAGTTCGGGGTTCTTACATTTACCGGTGATAGCGGTACCGCCCATGAAGGGAGAACCAACTGCACCGAATTCGGGAGTGTCACCTTTGTTGATTACGGGATATTTAGCACCAACCAGTTCAAAGGAAGTACCTGCTTTAGCAGTTGTCCAAGCACCAACACCGGAAGCTGCAGCAGCAAAGGTTGCACCAACACGGTCATTCAGAATGTTGGTAGACAGAACAGCCCAGTCAAAGGTTGCGACGTTTTTGTCCAGCAGGCCTTTGTTGTACCAGTCGTTCATCTTGGTCAGGTATGCTTTCCATTCGTCGGTAACAGGACCGTAAACCAGTTTCTTGCCATCCATGTAGAAAGCGTTTGTACCGCCGTATGCACCGAACGCACCGGCAAACACAATACCCAGTTCATCAAAGTGCAGGGACAGGGGAGCTTCCAGATCATATTTGTCTTTGAAAGTGGTCAGAACGGTTTCCCATTCGTCGATGGTTTCGGGAACTGCCAGGCCCTGAGCATCCAGCCAGTCTTTACGGATAACGGGACCCTGGTAGATACAGTCAACGGAAGATTCACGGAAAGAGGGGAATACATAGTAGTTACCGTTATCGGTTTTTACCATTTTGTCATATTCCGGTCTATCCTTGGTCAGCAGGTTCTTCAGGTTGGGAGCCCACTGATCAATGATCTGATTCAGGTTCAGGATGTAACCATTTTCGATAGCAGATTCTGCACCATACTTGGTCCAGTCGTGACCCAGAATGTCGGGCAGATCGCCGGAAGCCAGCAGCAGGTTCAGCTGTTCTTCAATGTTACCACCAGCGGGATGAATGTATTCAATCTTAACGCCGGTTCTTTCTTCCAAACCAATTGCATAGGGGGTTTCGCCAAAGTTTGTTACTTTTGTCAGCAGAGATGCCTGCATGGGACCCCAAACAGTCAGAGTGTCTTCACACTGTACGGGATAGATGCTACCATCTTCAGGATAAGTAACAGGGCTACCTGTGTTAACGAGGGTGTCTTTCGGGCCGCAAGCAGCCAGAGACAGAACCATGAGAGCGGCCAGCACGCCTGCCAGCCATTTTTTTGTTGACTTCATCATTTTCCTCTCCTTTTTAAAAATAATAATAAAGTTCATTTTATATTTCACTTTCGGCAAGCCGAAAATTGAAACCTATGTAATTACGATTTTTCGACAAAAACTGCAAAAGCAGATACCTAAACGCAGTTTATCAATTGTATATTTTAATAATATACGATTTCTAGGCATTTGTCAAGCATTTTTTAATAAAAAACTGCCTTTTTCTTAGTACATTTTAACAAATAATCGATAGTCCCTTGTTTCATATTGCTTAAATTATATAAAAAGGAAAAATTTACCTTTTTATACGAAAAGAATTGCCGCATTTTACGCAATGCGGCAATTCTTTCCCTTACAATATGCAATTTTTCTCATTCACAAATCACAGGTTTACCATCTTCAAAACGATACACCACATCACACACATCCAGCGCCGCTTTTTTGTGAGATACCAGCACGCAGGTTTTATCCTTCTGTGCTTTGAGGGCCTGCAGAATGGCAAGTTCTGTGGCTTCATCAAGCAGAAGCACCGGCGCACCGCTGACAAGGGCACGACTGATGGCAAGGCGCTGAATCTGACCTTCG
>JAZOLH010000040.1:0-29199 GCA_045652815.1 Clostridia bacterium | reverse complement strand
CCCGAGCACTGCCGGTGGCAGAGGGTCAGAAGCCGCAAGGAACTTAAAGAATAGATAAAAAAATGGAGGCGAATCCTTTGGTTTTGTTGCAATTTCACGATTTTTCCCGAGTGGCTTGAAAAGGGTGCAGGACCGTGATATAATGGTGATTCAATATATATATCACATTTTAAACGGGGGATTATTTTGGAATATCTTGGCGCTATACTAACAATCCTGTCGCACATTTTGGCAGGTTTATATTTAGAAAGACCGAAACATAACAAGATTGTAACAGTTGTAACCTGGTTGTTGTTTGCTTTTGTATCCATATGTATTCTTGCGTTACAACAAAATCCGCAGATTACATTTTTTGGTTTGCTGTTTGCAAAGTTGATTGCTTTTTTTGTTTCTGCAAAAGGCAAAGCCGGCGAGAAACTGTTTCTGTTTTTAACCTATTCAAACGCGTTTTGCACCTGTGTCGGTGCAGGGCGTTGTTTAATTGCTTTTTTGGGAGAGAGTGTATATTTACCGGTGATTGAGGCGGTGATGCTGGTGGCGATGCACCTGCTTTTATATAAAGCCCTGATCCCGACTTATAAAAGAGCAAAGATCTTTTTCGACTCCGGCTGGCTGAAAATCAACCTGATTTTAACTTTTTTCTTTATCCAGTTTTTAAACCAATATATCTTTACGGTTGTTGATGAACAAAGCGCAGTAACTTCCGGCTTAGATTTTGTTGTTTTTGCCGTTATTTTTTATTCCATATTATTTTTTATTTTCAATGCAGTTAAAAATGCTTCGGAAATTAACAAAAAAACCTTTGAAAACAACGAGCTTAAAAACATCGCCTATGTTGATGAGCTTACAGGTTTGGGAAATAGACGAGCATATATAAAATATACAAGAAAACAAACGCAGAATTACAGAAAAAATAAAAACTTACGCTTTCTTTCCGTTGTTATGGATATTGATGACTTCAAGGAAATCAACGACGATAAAGGACACGCCGAAGGAGACAGGATACTCAAAGAAATCGGAGCCTTTATGGCGGAGCATTTTAAGAACTTTGCGTGCAAGATTTTCAGATTCGGCGGTGATGAATTTATTTTGCTTTCAGAAGAGATGAACGTTTCGGATTTGGCAAAGCAAATGGAAACGATGAACGAAACAATGCTTGCGACAATCGGAACTAGGATGTCTTATGGTTGGGCCAAAGTGGAGCTTGGTAAAGCAAAACCCTTCGAGGAAGCCTTTAAAAAGGCAGATAAAATAATGTACGATCATAAGCAACAACGAAATGTAGGTAGATAATAAAAAAGAGAACAGAGTAGCGACTCTGTTCTCTTTTTTTGTTTGCCGGCGAATACGACTCCTGTCTTTTGGCAAACTAATCAAAAAGGAGGGGTCAGATTGAGACAAATCCGGACCGATTTAGCCATCGAGATGCACGAAATGTTAACGGAGGCCGCCGAGGAACTGTCAGGCGTCAGCGTTAATCGGGAGGAAAAACGGGGCACGCAAATTTCCCGCGTGAAGATTGAAGATTTAGAGGCGCAGGCCAAAATGGGGCGACCCATCGGCAACTATATAACTGTGGAATTCCCCGAACTGAATTTGGCGGACGGGGAAGATTACGAAAACTTGTGTCACGTGCTGGCAGAAGAACTTTCTGCTTTGCTGACCTTGGGAAAAAACAGCAAAGTGCTGGTGGTGGGGCTGGGAAACGAGAGCATCACCCCCGATGCCTTAGGACCCAAGGTTGTGGCGCGGCTGATGGTCACCCGCCATTTGTTTACCTATATGCCTGATGAACTTTCTGAGGGCATCCGCTCCGTTTGTGCCATTGCGCCGGGGGTTTTGGGCACAACGGGCATGGAAACGGGGGAAATTATTCAGTCCCTCGTGGATAAAATCCGCCCCGATGCGCTGGTTGCCATTGATGCCTTGGCGGCACGGAGCATCGACAGAATCAGCACCACCGTTCAACTTTGCGATACGGGCATTGCCCCCGGCTCGGGGGTTGGCAACAAACGAAAGGCGCTGGATCGAAGCACCTTGGGCGTGCCCGTGATTGCCATCGGCGTGCCCACCGTCATTGATGCCGCCACCATCACCGCCGATGTTTTAGAACTGGCGGCTTCTTCGCTCGCCGAGGGCGCAGAGGAGATTAAAACCGCCCTTTCGGCTATGGATAGAGATGAACAGTATGCCCTGTTTCGCGGCGCGGTACCCGAGCAGATGGGCGGGTTTATCGTTACCCCCAAAGATGTGGACCTCACCATCGATAGAGTCTCCCGCGCGGTAGCGGGCGGCATTAATTTTGCCCTCCATGAGGGCATTACGTTGGCCGATATGGAGGCTTTTATTTCATAAAAAAAGCACCGCTCTTTCGAGCGGTGCTTTCTATTTATTCAGCCTCTTTTTTCACAAATCGTAAGGTGAACTTTTCACCATCAACACTGCGAACGCCCGGGGGCAGAACCAGTTCAACGGTGGCTTCGTTATCAGCACCCAATGCACTTGATGTAATCGGCTTTGTGCGGATAACGGTAACATTTTCAATCACAGACTGCACACCTGCAATTTTAATCTGACGGATACTGCCTTCGTCAAGCTGTAATTCGCTGGCTTTGTGGCGGAGTGCATCCGAGAAAACTGCCTGCAGAGGCACGGTTTTGGTTTTTAAAATTTCCGCGTGAACTTCTACCTGTTCTACGGAATACGTTAAAAGATGGGTATCAATTTCGGTGTTGTTGGTGCCAACCGCCACAAAAGGCAGGGTTGCCACAACATCGGCATTTTTACCGCTCACATCCACCGTTGCGGCCACAGACTGAACACTGTCCACAATGGTTTTGGGACCTGTTACGGTCACTTTTTCCGGACTCGCGGTCAGGTTACCCACCGCATAAGAAGAACGGGGCGAACCTTTAAAGTTGATGGAAACAGGCTTCTCTACAGAGACGAGCTGGTCAACTTCAATCATTAAAGAAGCGGGGTTTTTATCCACAATCTGCACATCTGCATAAGGTGCTACCACGCTGACAACAACAGGGTGGTTGCCGATAGAAGAAATGCTTGAAACATCGGCACGAACAATCAGATTTTTGCTGTTTGTGTCCATCACGTATTTACGAGAACCCTGAATTTTAATATCCACGGTTTGTTCGTTATCGTTTAAGGTAATCAGTTTTTTATCAGCCAGTTCTTCCTGACCAGCAAACACAACGGGCACGTTTTTAATGGTACGTTCCACATCGGGATTTTCCACCTGCACAACATAGAACCACAGGCAGATGGCAAAGAAAACAGATATAAATTTCAGGGCGGAATCGCTGTTCATATTAAACTTTTTCATTGTTTCGCCCTCCCAAACATACTAAAGAATTTAGACGGGCTGTTCTTTTCCTCAGCTTCTGTGCGGAGCACCTTGTTGAGCAGTTTAGAAAGAGAGGCAACAGATAAGTTGCGAATCATATTACCGTCAATCATAACGGAGATTCTACCCGTTTCTTCAGACACAACCAGCGCCACGCAATCAGACACTTCGGAAACGCCCAGCGCCGCTCTGTGACGGGTGCCGAATTCTTTGCTCAGTTTTTTGTTAGAGGAAAGGGGCAACACGGTTGCCGCCATATAAATGCGTTCGTTACGGATAATCACCGCACCATCGTGGAGGGGTGCACCGGGAACAAAAATGTTTTCCAGCATTTCAGAAGAGATTTCTGCATTCACCATAGTGCCGCCGGTTAACACATCATTGAGTCTTGTCTGGCGTTCAAACACAATCAGGGCGCCGGTTTTAGTGGCGGCGCAACCGGAAACAGCAATACAAACCTCGTCAATCATATCGAAAGATTCTTCGTGCTCATCAAAGGTGAACATACCGCCCAGTTTGCTGTGACCCAAATGCTCCAGAGCACGACGCAATTCGGGCTGGAAAATAATCAGCAGGGCAGTAACACCAACCTGCATGGTGTTAATCAGGATAAAGTTGATAACATTAAGTTGCAACCAATCGCTGACCCACATCACAACCAGCAGGATGCCGATGCCCTTTAACAGCTGAATGGCACGGGTCTGGCGGATGAATTTCATAATGTTGTAGAGGATGATGGCAACAATGCCCACGTCCACAATGTCGGTCAAGCGGATGCTGGTGATGAAAGACCAAACGTCGTTTAAAAATTCCACAAAATCACTTCCTTTGGGAAAATTTATTGTTCTGCGCTTTGTTTGAGTAACTCACTCTGATGGGTGGTAATCAGGGTATCAATAATTTCATCCAGGTCACCGTTTAAAATGGCTTCTAAACGATGGAGAGTCAGGCCAACGCGATGGTCGGTCACGCGACCCTGCGGATAGTTATAAGTACGGATGCGTTCACTTCGGTCGCCTGTACCCACCTGACTTTTACGTTCCTGTGCAATCTGTGCCTGCTGCTGAGAAAGCATCAGGTCAAAGAGGCGGGAACGGAGAATTTTCATGGCTTTATCTTTGTTCTTGTGCTGGGATTTTTCATCCTGACAGGAAACCACGAGGCCTGTGGGCAAGTGGGTGATACGAACGGCAGAGTCGGTGGTGTTAACGCACTGACCGCCGGGGCCGCCGGCGCGGAACACGTCGATTCTAAGGTCGTTCTGGTTGATATCCACTTCCACTTCTTCCACTTCGGGCAGTACCGCAACGGTAACGGTGGAGGTGTGAATACGACCGGAAGACTCGGTTTCGGGCACACGCTGCACGCGGTGCACGCCGGATTCAAATTTTAAGCGGGAGTAAGCACCCGCACCTTCAATACTAAAAGAAATTTCCTTGTAGCCGCCTAAATCAGAAGCGTTCTGGCTTAAAATTTCAATACGCCAGCGGTTTGATTCGGCATACATAGAGTACATACGGAACAAATTGCCCGCAAAGAGCGCCGCTTCGTCACCACCTGCGCCGCCACGGATTTCAACGATAACGTTCTTTTCATCGTTGGGGTCTTTGGGCAGGAGCAGAATCTTCAGTTCGTCGGAGAGAACCTCGATGGATTTTTTGCCTTCTAAGATTTCATCTTCCAGCATTTCGCGAAAGTCCTTATCGGTGGAATCGTCAGAAAGCAGAAGTTCGGCCTCTTCGATGGTATCGCGAACGCCTTTATACTCCCTGTATTTTTCAACGATGGGGGTAATGTCGGCGTGCTCTTTACAGAGTTTGCGCCAGGTTTCCTGATCGGCAATCACATCGGGATCACTGATTTTATCAGCAAGCTCTGTGAAGCGATCTTCTATAAATGAAAGTTTTTCAAACATGGTGTTCTCCTTTATAGAGAGGTATAATGGGGTTGAAGTGCAGACACTTCAACCCCATTATACCATATTGACAAAAACTTTGCAAGCGGATATAATAATATAAGAAGATTTTAAGCCGAGAGTATACATTTCCCCTCGGCTTATCAGAAAGGTTGGGTCACATGGAAAGACAAAAGCGCATTGCCGCCATTCATGATATTTCCTGCTTCGGCAAATGCTCGCTGACGGTTGCTTTGCCGCTTTTATCTGCCGCAGGATTTGAAACCTGCTGTATTCCCACAGCGGTGCTCTCTACACACACGGGGGGCTTCACGGGGTACACCTATCGCGACCTGACCGATGATATTTTGCCCATTGCTGACCATTGGGTGAGTCAGGGCATTAGTTTTGATGCGATTTATTCCGGTTTTTTGGGCTCTCACGAGCAAACGGAAATTATCTGCCGCGTTTTAGACCGCATTGCAGGGGAAAACACCTTGATTGTGGTTGACCCCGTGATGGGTGACGACGGTGTTTTATATCCCGTTTTTGATGAAAACTTCCCCACCTGTATGCGTCAACTTTGTGCCCGCGCCCACGTGATTGTGCCCAACATGACCGAGGCCTATCTGCTCCTTGGGGAGCCCTATCAGGCAGGTCCTTACACCGAGGCGGAAATCCATCGACTTTTAGATGGTCTTTTACAAATCTCCGGCGGCGATGTGGTGCTGACAGGTGTTCATTTTGATAACGACCATTTAGGTGCCGCTACAGCCAATGGCAAAACAGGTGAAAAACAAATTGTTTTGCGGGATAAAGTGGATGGTTTTTATCACGGTACGGGCGACGTGTATGCCGCTACCTTGCTGGCCGCTTTGATGGAAGGCTTTTCCCTTTCCGATGCGGCAGGTATTGCGGCGGATTACACTGTACTTTCCATTAAAACCACAAAGGAAATGGATAAAGATTTGCGCTATGGCGTAAACTTTGAACAGAATTTGCCTACTCTCATTAAAATGTTAAAGGAGAAAGCAGAATGAATAAAGTGATGATTGCCATGTCCGGCGGCGTTGATAGCTCCGTGGCGGCTCACCTGCTTTTACAATCTGATATTGCCCTTTGCGGTGCAACCCTGCACCTGACAGGTATGCCCACCTCTGATGCAAAAGCCGCAGCAGACCGTCTGGGCATTTCTTTTTATGCCTTTGATGAGCGGGAAAACTTTAAAAAGTTTGTAATTCAGGATTTTATTGATAGTTATGAACGGGGCGAAACCCCCAACCCCTGTATTGTTTGCAACGAAAAAATCAAGTTTGGTCTGCTACTGGATAAAGCCATCGAAATGGGATGTGATGGCGTGGCAACAGGGCATTATGCCAAACTTTCTTATGATAGCGGCTCGGGCAGAACCCTGCTCCTGCGTGCCAAAGATACCGCCAAGGACCAGACCTATATGCTCTACCGTCTGTCTCAGGAACAACTGTCCCGCAGCGTGTTCCCCCTGGGTGATTTAACCAAGGCGGAGATTCGCGAGATTGCTATGGATATTGGTCTCCCCAACGCCCAAAAGCCCGATAGTCAGGACATTTGCTTTGTGCCCGATGGGGATTATGCGGCGGTGTTGGAACTTTTAAAAGGTGCCGCCTATCCCGATGGTGATTTTGTGGATGAGGCAGGCAACGTTTTGGGTCGCCACAAAGGTCTCATTCGTTACACCGTGGGTCAGCGCAAGGGTCTTGGCATCGCTCTCGGCGCACCCGCCTTTGTTCTTTCTAAAAATGCGGAGAAAAATCAGGTGGTGCTGGGTGCGGAAACGGGTCTGTTTTCAAACCGCGTGTATGCCCGTGATGTCAACTGGATTGCTTGCGATAAAGAGACCGATGGTATGGAAGTTACCGCCAAAATCCGATACAGTCAAAAAGAAACCAAAGCCAAACTTTATGGAACGGAAAATGGCGTTGTTGCCGAGTTTTCCGAGCCGCAGCGTGCCGCCGCACCGGGTCAGTCCATGGTGTTTTATGATGGCGAAGTTGTGGTTGGCGGCGGTTATATTGAAGGCGGTGAGAGATGATGGATTTTGCATCGCTGACTCGCTTGATTGATACACTGGAAGCCGAAAAAACCCTGACCAAAGAAGAATATCTGGCGCTTGTTCAAGGAGCGTCTCCCGAACTTTCTGCCTATGCAGGCGAGCGCGCCCGCAACATTGCGGAGCAGAACTTTGGCAAGGGCATTTATATTCGTGGACTCATTGAAATTTCAAATATTTGCAAAAATGATTGTTATTATTGCGGACTCAGGAGGAGCAACACATCCTGCAATCGCTATCGCCTGACGGATGAAGATATCCTGTCCTGCTGTGAGCAGGGGCACGGGCTGGGTTTTCGCACCTTTGTGCTGCAGGGCGGTGAAGATGGCGGTTTTTCCGATGTGCGCCTTGCAAACCTTGTTCGCGAAATCAAAAAGCGGTATCCTGATTGCGCGGTCACCCTGTCCGTTGGGGAAAAAAGCCGCGACGTGTATCAAGGTTTTTATGATGCAGGTGCCGACCGTTATCTTTTGCGTCACGAAACAGCGGACGATACCCATTATGGCAAACTGCACCCTGCCGAAATGTCCCCCGAAACCCGCAAACAATGCCTTTTTGATTTAAAGGACATCGGTTTTCAGGTGGGTAGCGGCTTTTTGGTGGGCTCTCCCTATCAGCGTGCGGAGAACATAGCGGATGACCTTGTGTTTTTGCAAAAACTCCGCCCCCAGATGATTGGCATCGGCCCTTTTCTTCCCCAGAGCGACACGCCTTTTGGTAACGAAAAAGCAGGGGATTTGGAACTGACGCTGTTTTTGATTTCTCTGCTTCGCATCGGGCATCCCCATGCTCTGATTCCCGCCACCACTGCGGTGGGCACCTTAGAAGAAGGGGGCAGAGAGCGGGCCATTCTCTCCGGCGCCAACGTTGTGATGCCGAATTTATCGCCGAAAGATCACAGAAAAGATTACGCCCTGTATGATAATAAACTCTCCGATGGTGCCGAAGGTGCCGAGGCGAAAGATACATTGGAAAAACGCCTTTCTAAAATCGGGTATCATATTGAAATTTCCCGCGGGGATTATAAGGAATAAAAAAGAGATTGTGCTCTGCACAATCTCTTTTTTGTTGCAGTCGTTCTCCAAGGCCTCGTGGTTGTAGGGCGGGGGACGGCGTTCGCCGAAAGCATCCCTTTTCTTGTGGGGCGGCGGAGGGCGTCACAAAAGCCCCAGATTCTCCGCCACCAGCCGTGCAAAGCGGCAGCGATAGAGATTCCACGCCCGTTTGGATGCGCCCATCTCTCTGGATTTCTGGGCAAACATATACGAAAAATAGGGAAAATCAAAAAAGGCACGCAAGGGATTTAAACTGCCGCAGGCATCCTCCCGCGCCTCATAATCCTGCCGCAGTTTCCGAGCCCCTATCTCCACAGCCAGCCATTGCTCTTCCCGCCCCTCTGCGCCGCCTGAGAGCCTTGCCTCTTCATAATCCCGCAGAATGTAAATCATCTGCATATAGAGGTTGTGGGGCAAACTGTCGGGGTTGTTTCGTTTGTTGATATAATGTCTCAATCCTGCTTCTCCTTTGGTTTATAATCCTTTAAAAATCCATAGCGGGCACGGTCTTTTTCCATTTCCTCGTGGGTTTTATAAAAAGAGCACTTGTCGTGCTTACAGACCATTTCGGTTAAAACGTTACACCGACCGATGCGGTAGGCGAAACAATCTTTTTTTACGCTCATATACATTCGTCTCCTGTCTTTGTAAAGATTTTGCGACTCCCAGCGAATTTTCGCGGAGTCCTCACCATAAAAATTGTCGATTTCTCTGTCATTTAGTAATTTCATAGGATAATTTGTCACACTAGTGTTGCAATATGCAACACGAAGGCATAAAAATAGGGTTAATCAGGCAGTGCATCACCTGAGATGCTCCACGAAGAAGTATTCCATAATGCGGCAGGGGGCAATTTCCAGACATTCTCGCAGAGCTTCCACCTCCTCTAAAGTCATCGGCGATTTATTTTTGATTTTACGCCCCAGTGTTGCGGGCGACATCCCCAGTTCATCTGCCAGGCGGCGCAGGGTTAAACCCCGTTCAACAACCCTGCCTTTTAGTTTGTTTGTGTTGACCATGTTGTTCCTCCTTGTTGTATTGTTGCATTTTGCAACTACCCAAATCTTACCACAAACATTTCCGTTTGTCAATAGGTCAAATGACACATTTTGCAACAAATTAAAAGATTTTAGAGAAAAAGTGTTGCATTTTGCAAAAACTTATGATAGAATGAAATTGTCACAGCAGGTGTGACAATTTGACACAAATCCTGAAAATCAGTAAAGGAGACGAAACAATGGATCAGAAAAACATCGGCCATCGCATTAAACAAAGAAGAGAGCAAATTGGTCTTTCTATGCAGGATATAGCCGATAAACTGGATGTAAACCGCTCCAGCGTTATGCGCTGGGAAAACGGTGAAACCAATAAAATCAAACTGCCGATTGTGGAAAAGTTGGCGCAGATTCTGCAAACCTCTCCTGATTATCTGATGGGTTATAAGGATGAGGTTGATGCTTCGCCCGGGTCTGCTTTTGTTGTGCTGGATCATAAAAAAATCCGTATGATTCCCCTTTATAACAGCGTTTCAGCGGGTTTTGGCGCCTTGGCGGTGAACTACATTGAAGATTATGTGCCCTGCCTGATTGAACACGATGCCGAAGCCGAGCAAACCATTTGTATTCAGGTGCAGGGCGACAGTATGTTCCCCAAAATTGAGGATGGGGATGTGATTCAGGTCCGCAAACAAACCAGCGTGGAAAGCGGTGCGCTGGCGGTTGTCCTTTTGGATAAAACCGAGGGTATGGTTAAAAAAGTGGTGTATGGGAAGGATTGGATTGAACTCCATTCCATTAACCCCATGTATCCCGTCCGCCGATTTGAAGGCAAAGACGTCACCCGCATCAGCGTTGTGGGTCTTGTGCGGAAAATTATTAAGAACGTTTAAAACTGTTCTTGCAAAACGTGAGAACCTGTGTTATAATAACAGTAAGTAATTCATTGAGGAGGTTTGCCCTATGAAAATGATTTTAGCGATTGTTTCCAAAGAAGTAAGCGGTTCTTTAACAGCCGAATTGATTAAGGAAGGCCATCAGGTAACAACCTTGGCTTCCACAGGCGGCTTCTTAAAAGCCGGCAATGCAACTTTGTTGATTGTAACCGAAGATGAAAATATTGATCCCATCAAAAACACCATCGAAGTGATGTGTCCCAAAGAAACCAAAGTGGTTACTTCCGGTCGTAAAGGCCCCGGTGAAGAAATCACCGTTGGCGGCGCAACTATGTTCGTTGTGGATGTTGAAAAGATGGTTAAGGTTTGATTTAAACCTGAAAACTGAATAAAAGTTTGTCTTCAGGGCAGGGTGAAATTCCCGACCGGCGGTAATGGCAACAATGCATAAGCCCGCGAGCCGAAAGGCCGATTTTGGTGAGGTTCCAAAGCCGACAGTGAGCGAAAGCGAGGCTGGATGGAAGAAGATGCCGACATATGGTCGGATTATGTTCGTTTGCAGCACCGAAGACGTTTGTCTTCGGTGTTTTTTTATTCTTGGGAGGCTAAAAATATGAACTCAAAAACAAAACGTTTAACAACCCTTGCGATGCTTGCCGCCATCAGTTATGTGGTGATGGCAGTGGGCAGAATTCCTATGGTTATGTTTTTAAAATATGACCCGAAGGATATCATTATCACCATCGGCGGCTTTATCTATGGTCCCCTGTCTGCCTTTGCGATTTCCACCGTTGTGTCTTTGGTGGAGATGGTGACGGTCAGCGATACGGGATTTTACGGACTTTTGATGAACATTGTTTCCACTTGTGCCTTTGCCTGCACAGCGAGCGTGATTTATAAGAAAAAGCATACCCTTTCGGGTGCGATTGTGGGTCTTAGCGTCGGCACCGTTTTAATGACCGCGGTGATGCTCCTTTGGAACTATTACATCACGCCCCTTTACCTGCAAATGCCCACCGAGGCGGTTGTGGGAATGCTAATCCCTGTGTTCCTGCCTTTTAATCTGATTAAAGGTGCGTTGAATGCGGCGGGCACTATGCTGATTTATAAACCCGTGACGCAGGCGCTCCGCAAGGCAAGTCTGATTCCTGCATCTCCTCAGGCGGACGGAACAAAACGCAAGCGCATCAGCATCGGCACAGCCCTTTGCTCTGTTTTTGTTATCATCTCTCTGGCGATGCTATGCTTTATCATTTGGTAATATAAAACCCGCCCTGATGCTGTAGCATCAGGGCGTGGCTTTTTTTGAAAAAAGTGTTGACAAACGATTTTCTCTGTGCTATAATAACTTTTCGTTAGGAAAACTTAATATGCACCATTAGCTCAGCTGGTAGAGCACCTGACTCTTAATCAGGGTGTCCAGGGTTCGAGTCCCTGATGGTGTACCACAAAAGACGAGCCATCGCAAAGCGATGGCTCGTTTCTTTATTCATACAAATCTTTTCCCATAAATCCTAGTCTGCGGGAGATATCAAGTGCGGCGCGGTGGACTTTTTTGCCCATCTCAGCCACACGCTCGGGGTTGGCAGGATCGCGCATGATAACAATGCTGATAGCGGCGGCCAGGTGCCCGTCAATATCTAAAATCGGTGCAGCAACGGGGCAGGCAAACATCACGTTTTCCTCGGTGGATTCCACAGCATAGCCAAGGCGACGGGTTTCTTCCAGATATACAAGCAGAGAATCCATATCCGTAACGGATGAAATAGAACATTCTGCAAACATTTCGGGGGTGATGATGCGGCGGGTTTCCTCTTCCGGCAAAACGGAGAGCATGGCCTTACCCATAGCAAGGGATAAGAAGGGTCTTACGTCGCCGATGGAATATTTGGACTGGTACTCAAGATCTGAGAGAAGGTGCATCACGTAGACGACGTCCGCTTCGCCGCTTCTGACAGACAGGCAAACGGTTTCCTCGGTTTCTCTGGAGAGGCGGGAAAGAATCGGGCGTGCCACAGAATCCAGAGTGGATTCATTCATATAAGAAAGACCGATTTTTAAGGCCTCAATGCCCAAACGATAGGTGGGCGCACCGGTGCCTTCGCAGGAGAGAAGACCCACGTTTTCTAAGGTGTGCACAATGTTGAACACGGTGCTTTTGGGCAGGTCAAGGGCCTTGACAATCTGTGCAAGGGACAGACCATCCTTGTGCTTTGAAATCAATTTTAAAATGTCATAGGTTTTTAAGACAGTGTTGTTCATAGTTTCACCCTGAAGAGCCTTCCCCTTCGGGGGAAGGTGGATTTTGCGGAGCAAAAGACGGATGAGGGGCGAGAAAGATTCAACTTTAAAAAACAAAAAACACCTCACCACCGCCTTCGGCGGAGCCTCCCCTCAAGGGGAAGCCGGTATCGGCCAAAGCCTCTATTTCATTCTATCACACCCGCGAAAAACCGTCAAGATGTTCCTATATAGAAACGCTATTTTTATTTAGGAATTATTTTTTAAAACGCCCTTGACAACGGGATTTCGCTGGAGTATACTGTACTTGTTCATAATGATAAACATCGTTCCTATATGCGAACAGAGGTGCATGATATGGATTTAAAAGGCAAAAAAATTAACTTTTTAAGTGATAGTATCACCTTTGGTGCACAGGTGAAATGAACCGAATGGGCGGCGAAAAAGTACGGGAATATGGGTCTTTAAAAAAATATATTGATATTATCAGAGAAGTGGCAGAGTATTACTCCCTGCCTGTTTTAGACCTTTACCGTGAAAGCGGCATCCAGCCGGAAATTGATGAAGTTCGTGCGGCGTTTATGCCCGATGGACTGCATCCCAACGCGGCAGGTCACAAGATGATTGCCGACAAACTCAAGGCATTTTTAGAACGTTTTTAAATTTTAATGAAATATATTAGGAGGCAAACAAAATGGCATATTTCCGTATTCCTTATGAAGCAACCAAAACATTTTGCGAAAAAGTATTTCAGGGTTATGGCTGTAGCGAAAAAGATGCAGCACAGATTACCGATGTTCTCTTAACATCTGACCTGTGGGGTATTGAATCCCATGGTATTCAGCGCTTAATCCGTTACCACAAAGAATTCACAGAGGGTCTTGCAAAATTAGACGCTGTTCCCGAAATCATTAAAGAAACCCCCATCTCCGCTACCATTGATGGTCACGCTTACGTAGGTCAGCTGCTCTCTGCGCAGGCGATGCAGATGGCCATTGAAAAAGCGAAGAAAGTGGGCGTTGGTATCGTTGTTGTTCGCGATGGCACCCACAACGGTATTGAAGGTTATTATTCCGAAATGGCGGCTAAAGAAGGTCTCTTCGGTATGGCTTCTACCAACACCGAGGCGATGATGGTGCCCACAGGCGGCCGTGAAGCGATTTTAGGTACAAACCCCATCGCGTTCTCTATGCCTGCCGAACCCTATCCCTTCACCTTTGATGCGGCAACCACAGTTGTGCCCCGTGGTAAACTGGAAGTTTACGCAAAACGTGACGGTGCTCTGCCCGAAAACATGGCGCTTGATGAAAACGGTCAGCCTTGCACTGATTCCGAACGCGTTTTAAAAAACATTATTGCGAAAAACTTCGGCGGCATCCTGCCTGTTGGCGGTCCTAACGAAATGTGGGGCGGTCACAAGGGCTATGGCTTTGGTATGCTCTGCGAAATCTTAACCGGTATTTTTGCAGGCGGCAAGACTTCTTACGGTGCTTGTCGTATTCCCGGTCGAGTGGAAACTTGCCAGTTCTTTATGGCTATCGACTACGGTATGTTTGGCGATAAGGAAGAAATCGAAAAATCCTTTAACGAATTTCTGGAAACCATCCGCAAATCTCCTGCAGCAGAGGGTGTTGAAAAGGTTTACACCCACGGTCAGAAAGGTTTTGAAAACGCGCAGATTGTTAAAAAAGAAGGCGTGTTAATCAACGAAAAGACCTATGCAGAAATGAAAATGATTGCGGAATACACCGGTGCAACCGAATACCTGCCCGAAATTTCCGAATAAAGTTTAACAAGTTAATAAAGCTGTCTCGATCGCTGTTTTCTCTCCTCTCTTTTTTCATTCCCAATGAGAAAACAGCGATTTTTTCGGTCGGTTAATTTTACGCAGAGCGCGCAAAGAAAACGCGCCTAAGAAGAGATATCAAAAACGGAAAAATAGAAGAAAAAAATGAAGGCATCCGCAATAAGCGGATGCCTTTTTAATTTCTTTGCGCTAAGAACAAACTTCGCCTCTCGCTGTACACAAGTACAGCTTCGGGTGCCCTTCGGCTCAGTTTGTCCTTTCTGCCCAAAATTCCCACGACCTTTTGTCGGTCGAGTAATAAATCGTAGGGCGGGGGCTTGCTCCCGCCGCAAAAAACAACCCCCTGTCCGTTATTAACATATCATAAGACCGAAGAAAATCCGATGCAGATTAAACGAACCGAAGGAGGGCGTTTGCGCCCGACCGAGTCCGAAGGCGTACTGTCGTACGCCGAGAGGTGAGGTTCGTTTAAAACCCCGTGGCATCAAAAAAAGAAACCCGCATTTGCGGGTTTCTTCGTTATGAAAACATATTTAATCCATTTTGAGTTTTTCAAAGTGAGATCATTTGCCACGGGGTGTTCTGCGCGGATTTTATCGGTCGCCCATAGGTGTATATCCCACCTTTTTGCTGATGCTCTTATAGGCAGGACGGATAATCTTGCCACCGTAGAGCACTTCTTCAATGCGGTGTGCACACCAGCCGGCCATACGGGAGATGGCAAACATGGGGGTGTAAAGTTCCGGCGGAATGTTCAGCATTTTGTAAACAAAGCCGGAGTAAAGGTCAACGTTAGCACACATCACCTTAGAACCACGAACACGGGCGAAAATTTCGGGGGTCAGTTCTTCAATCAAGGTGTAGAGACGGAATTCTTCCTCGGCACCATTGGCTTTTGCCAGTTCTTCAGCCTTCTGCTTCAGCATCACGGCACGGGGGTCAGATAAGGTGTAAATCGCGTGACCCATACCATAAACCAAACCGGAGCCATCGTAAGTTTCTTTTTTCAGGGTTTTTTCGATGTAAGCGCCAACCTGATCGGGATCGTTGATGTTTTCGATGTTCGCCTTAAAGTCATCAATCATACCCATAACTTTCTGGTTTGCGCCACCGTGACGGGGACCTTTTAACGAGCCAATCGCCGCCGCAATAGCGGAATAGGTATCACTGCCGGAAGAAGAAACCACACGGGTGGTGAAAGCGGAGTTGTTACCGCCACCGTGTTCTGCGTGGAGAATCAGCGCAAGGTCTAACACTTCGGCTTCCAGTTCTGTGTACTGGTTATCGGGGCGAATCATATATAAAAAGTTTTCAGCGGTGGAAAGTCCCGGCTGGGGATTGTGGATATACAGGCTCTTACCATCGTAATAATGGAGTTTTGCCTGATAAGCGTAAGCCACCATAGTGGGCACACGGGCCACCAGCAGCATAGACTGACGAATCAGGTTTAACAGCCCCATACCGTCGGGATCGGGATCGTAAGAATAAGAGGTCAGCACCGCGCGTGCTAATTTATTCATAATGTTGGGTGAGGGGCAACGCATAATAACGTCTTCACGGAAGTCGTAAGGCAGGGGGCGCAGGGAGTCTAACAGTTCGTTAAAGGATGCCAGTTCTTCTTTTGTGGGCAGTTTACCGAACAAAATCAGATAGCAAACTTCTTCATAACCGTGGCGACCTTCTGCCTGACAAGCGGCAACGATTTCATACACGTTGATACCACGATAGCGCAGACGACCTTCATCCGCCACTTTTTCATCTTCAGATACGATGTAACCGTGTACGTTACCGATGGTGGTCAGACCTGCTAAAACGCCGGTACCGTCGGAGTTGCGGAGACCGCGTTTTACCTTGTAGTTATTATAAAATTCAGGGGCAATCTTCGCGTTTTCCAAAACGGAAGACTGAAAGGATTCTAACGCTTCTAAAAATACCTTACTGTTTTCCAAAATATCACCCATTTTCATTCTATGTACCAAACATTGTAAACGAAAATGGCTTATTTGTCAACCCTAGAGCGAAAAAACAGCAAAAAAGGGATTAAAAACATCAAAAACTCAAAAAAGTGACCGCAAAAAATTTACATCTTTTTTATATATGGCGTTGCATAAACAAAAAAATTGTGATACAATAATAAATAATTGTATCTTTATGTCTATTTTTAAGAAATATATCTATGCAAAATTGCAGAGATGAGGATTTTTCTGCAAAACATGGAGCAAGAAAATGAAGAAGCAAAAAATTAACATACTTATACCGATTTTTGTCCTTTTGGTGCTTATCTATACCATTCGCTCCATCATCGGTCCTTCGATTAAAACCGAGTCCCTGCAGAGCGATATGCTGGAAAATGTGATTAACACAAAGGGCTTAATGATTAAATACGAAAGTGTTATCGATCCTGCCAGCACAGGCTATGTTGAGCCGCTGGTGCAGGAGGGTGCCCGTGTGGCATTGGGCGAATCCATCGCTGCTATTTACAGCGATAAGGTTGACACAGGCGTTAAAAACAAATTAGAGCAGGTTAACAGAAAAATTGTTCAGATAGAAAAAAATCAGGGGGACCTTTCCTCTTTTGGTAACGATGAAACCCGTCTGGAGCAGAAAATTGTAGAACAAACGGGCAAACTGGTTGAACAAAGCCTCTCCGGCGATATGATTGGCGCAGGTGAAACCGAAATTCTCATTATGTCTCTTTGCGAAAAGAAGGCACAGATTTTGGGTAACACAAGCGGCAGTCTGCTGGAATCTTTAAAGGCAGAAAAGGCAAGTTTAGAAAGTCAGTTGGGAACAGCCAGCACCTATCTTGCCGCACCCTCATCCGGTGTTTTCTCCACAGCGGTTGATGGACTTGAGTCCACCGTTACACCCTACAATATGACAGAACTGGTGCCCGAGACCTTAAACGATTTGCTTGAAAAAGGTCGCAAAGAGGTAGAAGAGGGCTCTGCATCCTGTAAAATTGTTCAGAACTTCCGTTATTTTGTGGCGGTGAACCTGCCCGCAAAAGAACTGGAAACTGCAAAAGTGGGCGATACCGTTCGTCTGCGGTTTTATGATTTATCCGGCGATTTGATTCCCGTCAGCATCTTCCATATCTCTGAAGAGGTGGACGGTGAAAAAACCGTTATCGTGGAAGGCAACCGCCATTTAGACACCTTGTTTAAACGCCGCACCGTGAATCTTGACTTTGTGCTCCGTCGTTTTGAGGGCTATCGCGTCAGCGTGAAGAGCCTGCACACAAAGGACGATGTAACGGGCGTTTATGTTCGTCGGGAAGATATGCTTAAATTTATTCCCGTTACGATTTTATACAACACAGAGGATGCTTGTATCGTAAATTCTGCGGATGCGCAGAATCCCTTGCGCTTGTACGACGAAGTGGTTGTCAGCGCTGACAGTTATGAGGAGGGGAAAAAACTGCGATGAGTATTGCTTCTAACATTGAATCCATTCGCGAGCAAATGACCTTGGCGGCGCTCTCTGCCGGTCGCAAGATAGAAGACATTCGTCTTGTGGGCGTCACCAAAACGGTGGACGCGCAGGCGGCGGCAGAAGTTATGGCCGCAGGTGTTACTGATTTAGGTGAAAACCGCGTCCAGTCATTTTTGGATAAATACGAAGTGCTGGGGGATAGACCCACGTGGCACTTAATCGGTCATTTGCAGACCAACAAAGTCAAATACATTGTGGGCAAAGTGTCCTTAATCCATTCTGTAGATTCTGTCCATCTGGCAGAAGCCATCAGTGAAAGAGCCGAAAAAGAAGGCGTGGTGCAGGACATTCTGCTGCAGTTTAACATTTCCGGTGAGGAAAGTAAATCAGGCAAAGGTGCTGATGAAGCCCTGCGGTTTTCCGAAAGCGTGTCCGCTCTCTCCGGCGTGCGCGTGCGCGGTCTTATGACCATGGCGCCGCTACTTGCCGAAGAAAAGGAAATCCGTGAAATCTTTGCGGGCCTGCGTAGCCTTTCCGAAACCATCAAAGCCGAAAGTTTCGAAGGCTTTACAATGGAACATCTCTCCATGGGTATGAGCGGTGATTTTCCCGCCGCCATCCGTGAGGGCGCTACACTGATTCGTGTGGGCTCGGCGCTGTTCCGCTAAAAACGTTTTTTAAAATTTAGTTTAAGATAAATCAGGGAGGATAAAAACATGAGTACAATGAACAAAATGCTGAAATGGATTGGTATCGCTGACGACATCGAAGAGGAAGAAGAATTTCTGGCGCCTGCTCCCGCTAAAGAAGCAGACGAACCCATTATCCCCGCAGGTAAGCGCGGCAAAGTTGTGAACATTCACACCTCTGCTCAGCTGAAAGTGGTTGTGATCCAGCTGACTACTTTTGAAGATGCACGCGACATTGCAGATCACTTAAAAGCAAAGAAACCCGTTGTGATTAACCTTGAAAAACTGGATAAAGAAGTTTCCCGCCGCGTTGTTGACTTTCTGTCCGGCGTTGTGTACGGTGTAGATGGCGATATTCAGAAAGTGGCTAACGGTATTTTCTTAATCGCACCCTATAACGTAGGCATTATGGGCGATTTTAAAGACGAACTGACCAAGGGCGGCTTTCCTTTCAGCTATTAATTAATAATGACACAAATTAACGAAAAACTGCTTTTGTCTCGATTCGAAGACTTAGAGCGTAGCACCGAGCGGGGTCACAAGCCCTGCTTCAGTCGTTTTTTAGACCCGAGGGAACAGCGGCTGTTTGCCCAGCACTATCGTCCTAGGTGCCCCTATATGCTTTGGGGCGGCTATGAGGATGCAGAGCGGAAAATGGTTGGCTTTTTCCCCGATTATTTAGAGCCCGATGGGGCTGAATTTCCCATTGTTCCTCTGCGCCTTTCCTCAGGCGAGGCGTTGGGACATAGGGACATTTTAGGTGCGCTGATGAGTCTTGGCATTGAGCGAAATTTAATTGGCGATATTGCCAAGGAAGAGGCGGGCCCTGTTCTGTTTGCCACAGAGAGCGCAAAAGATTTTTTGATGCTCGAGTGCACCCGTGCAGGCAGAACCCGTATTAAACTTTCCGAGGCAGAGCCCGAAAGTCTTGCCATTTTGCCAAAGGAATGGAAGGCCATTTCGGGAACGGTTGCATCCCTCAGGCTGGATTGCGTGCTGGGTCTTTTAACCGGCGCCTCGCGCTCTGCGGCCGATGAAATGCTCCGCCGCGAAGCGGTTTCGGTGAACCATAGCGTCTGCACCAAGGGCTCTGTCACCTTAGATGAGGGTGATGTACTCAGCGTGCGGGGGCACGGACGAGCCGAGGTTTTAGAAATCGGCGGCGAAACCAAAAAAGGCAGAATGAGAGTCACTCTCAAAAAATATATTTAAAAGGGGAGATTTAACGTGCTGACACCGGTTGATATTGAAAACAAAGAGTTTACCAAGGCTTTCCGTGGTTATGATATCTACGAAGTGGAAGAATTCATGAAAGGTCTTGTAACAGACTATGAAAAATTATACCGTGAAAACGCAGAGCTAAAAGACAGAAATGCGTCTTTAAGCGAAACCATTGAAGATTACAAAGGCATGAAAGAAACCATGCAGAATGCAATCTTGGTGGCACAGCGTACAGCGGAAGACATTAAGCAGAATGCTTATGAGCGTGCCGAAACCATCATTAAAGATGCAGAGCGCCGCGCCGCAGAAGTGGTTGATAAAGCTAACCACTCCATCCTTAACTTAGAAAAGAATTATCTGGCTATGCAGAGAGAAATGAATAGCTTTAAGGCAAAAATGGCATCCCTGCTTTCCACCTATATGCAGATGCTGGAAGACTTGCCGGAACAGCCTGCTGTGAACCAGTTTGACACAGCGCCCATCCCCAAGCCCATTGCTGAAGCACCTGCTCCCATGCCGGAAGAAGAAATCGTTAGCGCCGAAACCATGGTGTTTGATTTTCCGCTGGTGACAGAGGAGCCCAAAGCGGCACCTGCCGAAGCACCTGCTAAAGAAGAAGTTAAGGTGCGTGAGCCCGAGCTGATTACACCGGCAGAGGAAACCCCTGCGGTGTTTAATGAGCCGGAGCGCAAACTCAATCCCGTTGTGGAAGAACTTTTAAGACGTAAAAGAGAAGAAGCGCAGGCAGAAGCCGAAGCCGCAAAAGAAGCACCCGCATTTTCCGTAACCAAAGAAACCATCCAGAAAGATGGCGATGCGGTGGAAATCAATGTGGATAACCTGCAGGCATACGACGTTTTTTCCGATAACGAACTTTAAAAACGACAGTTACACCCAGAAAGGATGAAATCATACATGGATTACAGTGAAACACTGAACCTGCCAAAAACCGAGTTCCCGATGCGAGGCAACCTGCCCCAGAGAGAGCCCGAAATTTTGGAACGTCAGGAAGAAAACAAAATGTACGAAAAAATCATGGAAAACAACGAGGGCAAACCCCTCTTTATTCTCCATGACGGACCGCCGTATGCAAACGGCGATATGCACATGGGTCACGCCCTGAACAAAACCTTAAAGGATATCATCACCCGCTTTAAGAATATGGATGGTTTTAAAGCCCCCTATATTCACGGTTGGGATACCCATGGTCTGCCCATCGAACGTCAGGCCATTGCAAGTCTTGGCATTAACCGTCACGAAGTTGACACAGTTTCTTTCCGTAACCTGTGCCGCGACTTTGCGATGAAATATGTTAACCTGCAGATGGGTTCTTTAAAACGTTTGGGCGCGCTGGGTAAATGGGAAGATCCCTACCTGACCTTAGACCCCAAATTTGAAGCAAAACAGATTGAAATCTTCGGCAAAATGGCTGAAAAAGGTTATATCTACAAGGGCCTTAAACCCATTTACTGGTGCCCCGATTGTGAAACCGCTCTGGCTGAAGCCGAAATTGAATATCAGGAAGATAAAACTAATTCTATTTACGTTAAATTTGCTGTTAGAGAAGATAATGGCGTGTTTGATGCCTGCGGCATCCCCAAAGAAAAGATTAACTTCTTAATCTGGACCACCACCACATGGACTCTGCCCGGTAACGTGGCTATCTGCTTGAACAAAGCATTCACTTACGATCTGGTAGAAGCCGATGGTGAATACTTCATCATCGCTGATGAACTGGTTGGTTCTGTTATGGAAGCAGGCGGTCGCAAAGAATACAAGACCATTTGCTCTTACACCGGTGCAGAACTGGAACTCATCCGTTGCGCACATCCCTTTGTTGACAGAGATTCTGTTATCATCTTAGGCGACCACGTAACACTGGATGCCGGTACAGGCTGCGTTCACACAGCGCCCGGTCACGGTTTAGAAGACTATATTGCTTGCCTGCAGTATAAAGACATTCCCATCGTTGTGCCCGTTGATGAAAAGGGTTACTTAAACGAAGAAGCAGGCGAATTTGCAGGTCTTTATTACGAAAAATCCAATGAAAAAATCATTGAAAAATTAACAGGTCTGAATGCTCTTTACGCGATTCAGGAAATCATCCACCAGTATCCCCACTGCTGGCGTTGTCACAACCCCATCGTGTATCGTGCAGCAGAACAGTGGTTTGCATCCGTGGATGCCATCAAAGAAGATGCTGTTAAAGCGATTCAGGGCGTTACCTGGCTGCCCAAATGGGGCGAAGACCGTATCACAGGTATGGTACAGGATAGAAGCGACTGGTGTATTTCCCGTCAGCGTACTTGGGGCGTGCCCATTCCCATCTTCTACTGTGCTGAGTGTGGTAAGGAACTGATTAATGCTGATACCATCAAAGCAGTTGCTGCTGTTTTCAATGAAAAAGGCTCTAACGCTTGGTATGATATGGCGGCAGAAGACATCCTGCCTGCCGGCACCGTTTGTCCCGCTTGTGGTCACGACCACTTCACCAAAGAAAAAGATATTATGGACGTTTGGTTTGACTCCGGCTCCAGCCATACCGGCGTTTTAGAAGTTAAAGAAGGTCTGCGTTTCCCTGCTGATATGTATTTAGAAGGTAACGACCAGTATCGTGGTTGGTTCCAGTCCTCCCTCTTAACTGCTATTGCCGCTCGTGGTGAAGCTCCTTATAAAACCGTTATCACCCACGGTATGATTGTTGACGAATCCGGTGAAAAAATGTCTAAATCCAAGGGTAACGGTATCAGCCCTCAGGATATCATTAAAGATTACGGTGCAGATGTTCTGCGTTTGTGGGTTGCATCGGCTGACTATAAGACCGATATGCACATCTCCAAGAACATCTTAAAGCAGATTTCTGAAGCTTACAGAAAGATTCGTAACACCGCCCGTTACATCTTAGGTAACATTCACGACTTTAACCCCGATACCGATAGCATTGCCGTTGCTGATATGCCCGAAATCGACCGTTTTGCAATGAGCAGACTGAATAAAGTGGTTGAAAAGGCATTGGAAGGCTACAGAAGCTACGAATTCCATAGTGTGTTCCACGCAATCCACAACTTCTGCGTTGTTGATATGAGTAACTTCTACTTAGACGTTATCAAAGACCGTCTCTACAGCGAAAAGGCAGACAGTCAGGCTCGCCGCAGCGCACAGACTGTTATGTTCCGCATCTTAGATGCGCTGGTTCGCCTGATGGCTCCTATCCTGGCTTACACCACCGAAGAAATCTGGGCACATATGCCCCATGCCGCAGCCGACAAAGCAGAATTCGTTCTCTTAAACGATATGCCTAAAGTTGATGCAGCTGCAAAAGATGAAGCGCTGGAAGCTAAGTGGGAACAGATTTTGGCAGTCCGCAGCGATGTTTCCAAGGCTCTGGAAACCGCTCGTGCCGATAAAGTCATCGGTCACTCTCTGGGCGCAGAAGTTACCATCTTTGCTGATGGCGCGCTCTACGATTTGCTCTCTGCAGATAGCGACAAACTGGCGACTTACTTCATCGTATCCGGTGCAAAAGTTTGTGCCCTCGCCGATGCGCCCGCTGATGCAGCAGAAGGCGAAACCGGCATCAAAGTTAAAGTTGCTACCGCAAACGGTGAAAAATGTGAACGTTGCTGGATGTTCTCTGAAACCGTTGGTAAGGATGCTGACCATCCCACTCTGTGCAGTCGTTGTGCAGAAACTCTGGCATAAGCCAAACAAAACAAGTAACGGGGCAGCTGCGTGCTGCCCCGATTTTTCCCTATTTTGATTTGAAGGAGTAAACAGCGTGCTGGCTTTTTATAGTATCGGCATCGTACTGCTCGCCCTTTTGGACCAACTTTCCAAATGGGCAGTGCTTTGCTTTGTAAAACCCGAGAGCACCATTCCTCTGTGGAAAGGCGTGTTCCATTTAACATATTGCGAAAATCGGGGTGCCGCTTTTGGCATTTTGCAGGGACAGTTTGATATGTTCTTTTTGGTGACTGCTTTGGTGGTTATCGTTGCAACCTGGTTTATCTTTAAAAAACGACCGAAACAGTTTAGCTTAAATGCGGCCATCACCTTGCTGGTGGGCGGCGCTTTGGGCAACTTTATTGATAGATTGTTCCGTGGTTTTGTTGTGGACTTTTTGGATTTTCGTCTGATTCATTTTCCCATTTTTAACCTGGCAGATTGCTTTGTTGTGGTGGGCGCCATTTTGTTTGCCGCCTACATTATTTTTTGGGATAAAGATGAAGTCGATCCTGAAGAGAAATGAGTGAAATATATGCAGTGTATCTGTGAAGAAGCGTCCGTTGGCATGCGCCTGGACGTTTTTCTGTCAGAAGAAGCGGGGCTCACCCGTTCCGCCGCACAAAAACTCATCGATTCCGGTGACGTGACCGTTTGCGGCAGACAGGAAAGTAAAAATTACAAATTAAGATTAGAAGATGAAGTTTCCTTTACCCTGCCCGAAGCGGTGGAACTCTCTGCCAAGGCAGAAGATATTCCCGTGGAAATCGTCTATGAAGATGATAGCCTGATTATCGTGAACAAGCCTCAGGGCCTTGTGGTGCATCCCGCACCGGGTCACGATGGCGGCACTTTGGTCAATGCTCTTTTGTATCACGCAAAGGGTCGGCTTTCTGCCATTAACGGCGTGATTCGTCCCGGCATTGTGCACCGCATTGATAAGGATACAAGCGGCATTTTGGTGGTTGCCAAAACCAACGAGGCGCACCTTTCTCTTGCCGAGCAAATCAAGGAACATTCTGTGACCCGTGAATATGTGTGTTTGGCCTATGGTCGCTTCCGCGAGGAGCAGTTCACCGTGGATAAACCCCTCTCCCGCCACCCGAAAGACCGCAAGAAAATAGCGGTTTCCGCTGATGGCAGACGGGCGGTGACTCACGTGACGGTTCTGCGCCAATATGATGATTGCGCCCTGCTTCGTTGCCGACTGGAAACAGGCAGAACCCACCAGATTCGCGTGCATCTTTCCTCCATTGGTCATCCCGTTGTGGGCGATCCCGTCTATGGCGTAAAAGCGGACAGACTGGCGAAAAAATTTCATTTGGAGGGGCAACTTCTCCACGCCAAAATTTTAGGATTTATCCATCCCGAAACAGGCGAAGAAGTTTCCTTTTCTGCCGAAATACCGGCTCATTTTCAGCAGGTGGTTGATTCTTTAGAAAAATAAAAGGCTATGACGAAAGTCATAGCCTTTTTTCGATATATGGAATAAGGGAGGGAATTGTTATTGTTTAAAAAAGGCAACAGCAATAGCGCCGGGGCCTGCATGGGTGCCGATAACGCTGCCGATGGACGTATAGTTTAAGGCTTTGGCGTTATCTTCCCAAAGGGCCTTGGAATCCTCGATGTATTTGAGCAAAAGAGCGTCCGAAAGACCGGTATAACCCAAAAGAACGGGCTTTTCAAAATCAACGCCGCCTGCTTTTTCAATTTCCTGCACCAACAGGTTGTTACCCTGTTTTGAGCCGCGAGCCTTACCCAGCGTCACAATTTCGCCATCTAAAACGGAAACAACGGGTTTGATGTTTAAAACACCGCCTGCAAATGCCGCCGCACCGGAAATACGACCGCCTTTTTTTAGGTATTCCAAGGTGTCCAGCAACGCAATCACAACAATGTTGTGCTTTTCGCCATTGAGTGCTTCGGCGATTTCTTTGGCAGATAATCCTGCCTCTGCCAAAGCCAGAGCACGCTCTACCAAAATACTGCAACCAATGGTAACGCTGCCGGAATCCACCACATAAATATTGTCAAAATCCCCTGCGGCAATCATAGCGCTTTGGTAAGTGCCGGAGAGTTTGGCAGAAACGGTGATCACAACTGCCTCATCGCCTGCGGCTTTCACCTTTTCAAAGGCATCGGCAAAACCTGCAGGTGATGCCTGACTGGTGGTGGGGAGGGTATCGGTTTCAATTAATTTTTCGTAAAATTCGGTGTGAGAAATGGTAACACCATCGATAAATTCCTGATCGCCGAAGAAAACAGAAAGAGGCACAACCGTCACTTTTTCTTTCAGTTCGGGAATTAAATCGGAGGTGGAATCTACAATAATCTGTGTTTTCATAGTGTAATCTCCTTTTATCTTAAAAACAATTTTAACAGTTTTCCGTAAATACGTCGGTTATAGGGTTGATAACGCATAGGAAGATCCATAAAGGTTTTCTTATCAACGATGCTTTTTGTGTGAGAAAAGGCATCAAAGCCGGTCTTGCCGTGATAAGCACCCATGCCGCTTTCGCCCACACCGCCAAATCCCATTTCGCTGGTGGCAAGGTGAATCACAACATCGTTAATACAGCCGCCGCCAAAGGAAAGGCGATGAGTGATGTCTTTGATATGTTTTTTATTTTCAGAAAAAATATAAAGGGCCAGAGGTTTTTGTTTGTCTTTTAAAATCTCAAAAACATCTTTAAGGTTTTCATAAGTGATAACAGGTAAAACAGGACCAAAAATTTCTTCGCCCATAACGGCGTCAGAAAAAGTTACGTTATCCATAACGGTGGGCGCAATCTGACAGGTTTCGCGGTTTGATGTGCCGCCGATAACGACTTTTTCTTCATCGATTAATCCTATAATACGGTCAAAATGTTTTTCGTTGATAATCTTACCGTAATCCCGATTTTCCAGAGGATTTTCACCAAACTGTTTTTTTATTTGACGCACAAGTTCTGTTACCAAAGCATCTTTAACCGATGCCTGACATAAAATATAGTCCGGAGCCACACAGGTTTGACCGCAGTTTAAAAACTTGCCGAACACAATACGTTTGGCGGCCAACTTAATGTTGGCAGAGTTATCAATGATACAAGGACTTTTGCCCCCTAATTCCAAAATAGCAGGGGTTAAACGTTCGGCGCAACGGCGCAACACTTCTTTGCCAACGGCTTGGCTACCGGTGAAGAATACAAGATCAAACTTTTGGTCTAAAAGAGCCGCATTTTCCTGACGACCGCCTGTAACAACTGAAACATATTCCGGCGGAAAACATTCGGTGATGATTTTGTGAATCATAGCGCCGGTTGCCGGAGAATAGGCACTGGGTTTGATAACGGCGGTATTGCCGGCGGCAATAGCATCGGCCAGGGGCTCAATGGTCAGCAAAAACGGATAGTTCCAGGGGCTCATAATCAGCACGTTACCATAAGGCGACGGTTGTTTAAAACTAACGGAGGCAAACTGAGGAATGGGCGTATAGACAAGTTTACGCCGAGAAAAGCGTTTTACGTGGCGCATCATATAACTGATTTCGGTTAAGGATAAACCGACTTCGCACATAAAGCCCTCAAAATCACTTTTTCCCAAATCGGCCTTCAATGCCTCGTTGATATCCGATTCATATTTTTTTACCGTGTCATAGAGCTTTTTCAGCATTTTTTTGCGAAGGGAAATGTCCAGAGTGTTTCCTGTGGCAAAAAACGCTCTTTGCTTTTGTAACATAGCATCAAAACTCATAGTTTAACTCCAATCTGCAACCAAATAATAAATTTTTTCCAGTTCTTTTGCGTTCCAGAGAACAGGAACAGGATATAAAGGGTTGCCCTCGCGATCGGCATTTTTTGTCATATAGGGGATGTCTGCTTTTTGGATGCCGGATAACTTTTTTGGGATGTTCAGATTTTCATTCAGTCTTTTAATAGCGGTAATAAACTTTTTAGCACCCTGTTCGGCACCGTCCTGTTCGTGGGCCATGCCGGCAAAAAGGGCAAGCTCAAACAATTTTTTATAAACTTTTTCACCATATTCCTCCAGAACAATGGGCAGAAGAACAGAATTTGCCAACCCGTGCGGGATGTTATACTGGCCGCCCAAAGAATGGGCAACAGCGTGAACATACCCCACATAGGATTTAGAAAAAGCAAGCCCGGCCTTGTAGGCGGCGGTCAGCATATTCTCCCTTGCTGTGCGGTCTTCGGGCTGATGATAGGCAGTTTCGATGTTTTCGAAAACCAGTTTAACCGCCTCTTTGCAAAGGCGGCGGGTTTCGGCGCTGGTGGAACCACCGATAAAGGCCTCAATGGCGTGGGTCATAGCATCCATTCCCGTTGTGGCAGTTAAATGCTTCGGCAGAGTGTACGTATTCTTAGGGTCTAAAACAGCATAGTGAGGAATCAACGGAAAGGAATTCATAGTGTATTTATGTTTTTTGGCAGGATCTGTGATCACAGCGGTAACGGTGACCTCACTACCTGTTCCTGCAGTCGTGGGAACAGCAAACAAAGGCGGCAATTTGCGGAAAATGCGTAAATTACCTTTTAAACTGTTTAAACTTCTGCGGGGATACACCGCCCGTGCGCCCAGGGCTTTGGCACAGTCGATGGCAGAACCGCCACCGTAAGCAATTAAGCCTCGGCAATCTTCTTTGCGGTATAAAGTCAGCGCCTCTTCAACGTTTTCTGCCGTGGGATTAGGTCGCGTTTTGTCATAAACAGCACAGCGAATACCCCGATCTGCAAGGGCTTGCTCAATGGGTTCTGTTGCGCTGGAAGTCTTGAAAAAAGAATCCGTGATCAGGCACACGGAGGAAAGCCCCAATGCCTGAATTTCCTCTGCAATTTCGGAGGGATTTTTTAAAATTTTCGGCTCTCTGTAAGGAAGAATGGGTAATGCCGCATGAAAAGCGAACTGATAGGTGCGGCAAAAGATTTTTCTAAAGGGGTTCATAAGGAATCCTTTCTGATACGATATAGTATAGATGTTGACCTATCAACATCTATACTATATCAAAAACTTGTTGACCTGTCAACAAGTTTCTCAATTATTCAAAAAAATTTAATAAAATTAAAATTTGTGCGGAAAACTTGAAAAATAATTTTTGATTCGGTATAATATAATATAATAATCTATCTGCAAGAATCGGAAGGAGCGATTATCCATGAAAATTTGTGTATTCGGTGCGGCCAGCACCGAAATCGATCAGTCTTATATTGATGCGGTGGAAGCCTTTGGCGAAAAAATGGCAAAACGCGGTCATGCCTTGGTGTTCGGCGCAGGCGGTAACGGTTTGATGGGTGCGGCGGCACGTGGCGTTACAGCAGGCGAAGGCGAGATTTATGGCGTAATTCCCCACTTTTTCCGCACAGAAACCATCGAGGCCATTTACGATAAATGTACCGAACTGATTTTCACTGAAACCATGGCAGAACGCAAGGCAAAAATGGAAGATTTAGCCGATGCTTTTGTGGTTGTGCCCGGCGGTATCGGTACCTTTGAAGAGTTTTTTCAGGTGCTGACATTAAAACAGTTGGGTCGTCACACAAAGCCCATCGCCATTTACGATGTAAACGGTTACTATGAAAAAATGGAAGCCCTTTTAGATGAATCCATCAGAAAAGGATTTGTCAGCGAGGTTTGCGAAGAAATTTATTTCTATTCTGCTGACGCAGACGAGGTTCTTTCCTACATCGAAAATGATGACCAGCGCAAGCGCGATGTTCACGATTTGAAAAAAGGTTGATTTTTAGTAATAAAAAAGGGGACTGCCGGTGGGAGGCGCCCTTTTTCTATTTCTTTTTC
>JAZOLH010000039.1:0-3487 GCA_045652815.1 Clostridia bacterium | reverse complement strand
CCCCCTTCACCACTAACGCCACCGTTAGACTAGGGAGATTCTCAAAGGGCAAAGAGATGATTGCTATCACCCGGCTTTAAAAACGAAACCGATCCCCCATATCAAATATCCAAACTGCTTCCTACATTCCTCCATAAAGAGTCGTCTGAATATGTTTTCAAAACGCCTCGTTGGGCATTTGTGATCTCGCTCCCTTCTTCTTATATCCAACCGCACTCACGCGATACACTAAGGGTATTTTTGAGCGTCTGGCGCTCTTTTATCACGAGTTTCTACCTATTTAATAGATATGGGTAATAGGGAACATAAAAAAACAGGGCACGATCTTTCGTGCCCTGCTCTATTTATATCAGGTTGTGTGATTATTCAAAAGTAAAACCGTCTGCGTTTACAGGCTTGTAAACAACTTCGCCTGTTTCGGTGTTTGCAGCGAATACGTAAACATACACTGTTCGGCCACCGGAGAAATAACTATTGGAAACTTCACTATCCACTACCTGCACCGCGAAACGACCGTCAGCACCTGCGGCAAAACCGCGGAATGCAGTGTAAGTTGTATCTGCAGCAGTGGTGTTAGTTGCATCAAAGCTGTCCAGATCTTCGATGGTTAAATCGCCTTCTAAGGGTTTGGTACCTGTAATGATACCGAATTTATCAGCTGTACCATAACCAATTCTGGAAAGAACTTCAATACCGTCATATACAGCAGAGGGATTGGCGCTCTTAATGGTGTTAGCGTGACCGGAAGCAAAACCATTTGCGGTGGCAACGCCGGTACCGTCAACTAAGGTTGCGCCCATACTGTCACTGATTGAAAACAGTTTGCCGTTAGCTAAAGCAACTGTAGTGCTACCTACGGTGCTTGCTGTATCAAATTCATCACACAGATATGCAGAAGAGCCTGCATAGATCAAGTTCAGGTGATCTAAGTAGAAATCATAATTTGCCCAGTAGTTAGTGCCGGATGCACCACCATAGATGCTACCGACTGCAAAGTACTTATCAATCAGTTTCGGAGCGGTTACACCTTCGAAGTTCTTTTCCAGACCCTTAATGGTTGCACCGTTTAAGGTCACATCGGTCAGAGTCTTAGAACCCTCTTTATAAACGTGGAGAGTTACATCCTGCCACTGGCTCATAGGAGCAGAGCCTAAGTAGATGGAGCCATTTAAAACCTGTTCGTTTGGATCGCCGCTACCGATTTTATTGTTACCTAAATAGAAATCAAAGTTATCACCATTTTTGATATACTGCAGGTCGTTGTTACCATTGCGGATTGCGAATGTACGGTTACCAACTACACCATGAGTCAAAGTGGGCATTTTGAAGCGGAAATCCAAAGTATATTCATCTACAGTACCAGCGATACCCGACATGGAAATACTTGCTTCACTCCAGGTTTTTGTGCCAAAACCGTGGGTAATTTTCAGCGCCTTATCAGCACCGGAACCTTCCACAACAACGGGAGAAGTTGCAACGACTTTCTTGAAGGTTACTGCAATAGTGGTATTGTTACCCATAACGGGAGCAGTTACCATATTATCTTTGCTAACAACCACATCGCTCTCGCCTGCTACGGTGTTCAGTTCAAAACCTGCTTTGGGGAACACGTAGAAGGAAACATGAGTTTTAGCAGTGTTAACAGTGTCGCTGCCTGCAGGGTTAGCACTTGCAGAATCAGTCAACTGCACAAAGCCATTACCATCTGTTGTGATGGTAACTTTACTTGTACCAATAACGGTTTCCACTTTGGAAATACCTTCGTTATCGTCACCCACACGAACTTCCAAACGAGAAGTTGCAGAAGCCTGTGCCGCACTCATGGTGAAGGAATAGCTGGAGCCCAGGTCAGATGCTTTTACCTGATCAACCCAAACATAACCATCTTCACTCAGGCCGGAGATTGCCAAGGTTTCACCGGCATCAACGCCGCCGAAGTTGGACAAGGTTACGGTAACAGTGCCATCGGCATTGTAAACCGTTTTGGTTGCATATGTGGGGGCTGCCGCAAATGCAGATAACTGCATAGCCAGCATCAGCACAACCACAGATACAGCTACGATTGTTCTCATTACTTTTTTCATAATCACACCTGCTTAAATCTTTTTTTAGGTATAGATACCTAATCATTGTAATTGTATAATAAAATAAGTAAATAGTCAAGTAGAAAATGCTTTTTGTTTATATAAATTTTCTTGACAGTTTTAGATTTTTTATGGTATACTAATTTTGTTCAAGGGGGTATAGCGCAGTTGGGAGCGCGTTTGACTGGCAGTCAAAAGGTCAGGGGTTCGACTCCCCTTATCTCCACCACAAAAAAGCACCATCTTTTGATGGTGCTTTTTTGTTATGAAATCAAGAGTCGAACCCTGTTTTACATCCTCACAACTTCAATTTGTTCCTTCATTTCTTCTGCCATTTCCATTGTGCAAACCTCAGAGCCGGGGCAGGTTGCGGTTGCTGTTCCTGCGGCGGTGCAGAATTTTGCCAGTTCTTCAATGGGGAGGCATTTTTGCAAAGCATAAGCTGCCGCCGCTACCATAGAATCCCCTGCCGCAGTGGCACTTTCGCACTTAATTTCCGGCGGTGTGGCACGAAATGCTACCTCAGCGGTTACATAAAGGGCACCTCGGGCACCCATAGAAACAATCACAAGACCAATGCCATCTTCCAGCAGTTCATGTGCACAGAACAGGGCCTCTGCTTCACTGTTTAAATCACGTCCGCACAGTTGTTCCAGTTCGAACATATTAGGCTTGATGGCAAAGGGTTGCTCTTTTATAGCGGCACGCAAAGGTGCGCCATCGGCATCGGCAATTACCGTTGTGCCATACTTCCCTGCCAGCGCGATGAGTTTACCGTAAAAATCCGCAGGCGTGCCCGGAGGCATACTGCCGGAGAGCACCAAAACCGCTGTTTCGGGCATCAGTTCGCGGAGTTCTGTTAAAAATCGGTTTAAAACTTCTTCTGTCACCAAAGGACCGGGCTCATTTACCTCGGTGATGCCGCCGGTGATGTTGTTGCGGAGTTTATAATTGGTACGAATGGCACCGGGCACTTTCACAAACTGATGGGGGATGCCTTTTGCATCCAGTGCGGCTGTGAACTTTTCGTAGCCATCCTCTCCCGCAAGACCAACCGCCAGCACATCGGCACCAAAATTAGCCAGCGCCTTGGCTACGTTCACGCCTTTTCCGCCCGCATCAGAGCGAACAGCCTGCACGCGATTAAGTCCGCCGGCCACAAAGCCCTGCAGTTCCAACGTTTTATCAATACAAGGATTTAATGTGACTGTGATAATTTTATTTTTCATAAAAAACCTCCGATTAGGTTTGACTTCCTTTATTATATAATGAAACAAGTTCTATTTTTATTATACATTTTTGGAGGGATTTTGTAAAGGGGAAAGAATTTTTAAAAAATATTGGTTTTTTTGAAAATTTTGTTTGACAAACGCTTTGTTTTGTGGTAGAATAGTTTGTGCAAG
>JAZOLH010000038.1:0-4969 GCA_045652815.1 Clostridia bacterium | reverse complement strand
CCCCAGCAGTATGTTGACGGTGTTGCAGGAGAAATCAAAACCATTTGGGATTTGATGGATTCAAGCTACAACCACTTTATCAGAACAACCGATGAGTATCACGTTAAAACCGTGCAGAATATCTTGAAGAAGCTCTATGATCAGGGAGATATTTATAAGGGTGAGTACGAAGGTTTGTACTGCGTTCCTTGTGAATCTTTCTTCACACAGAGCCAGTTGGTTGACGGTTGCTGTCCCGATTGCGGACGTCCCGTCGAAACCACTAAAGAAGAAGCATATTTCTTCAAAATGAGCAAATATCAGGATAGACTGATGCAGTACATCGAAGAAAATCCTGATTTCATTCAGCCGGAAAGCCGCAAGCGTGAAATGGTGAACAACTTCATCAAACCGGGCCTGCAGGACCTGTGCGTATCCCGTACCACATTTGACTGGGGCGTGCCCGTTACTTTTGATGATAAGCACGTTGTTTACGTTTGGATTGATGCTCTTTCCAACTACATCACAGCACTGGGTTACGATACCGAAGCATCCGGTGAACTGTATAAAAAGTATTGGCCTGCCGATGTGCACGTTATCGGTAAAGATATTCTGCGTTTCCACACCATTTACTGGCCCATTATGCTGATGGCACTGGGCGAACCCCTGCCGAAGCAGATTTTCGGTCATCCCTGGTTACTTTCCGGTACCGATAAAATCAGTAAATCCCGCGGTAATGCCATTTATGCCGATGATTTGGTAAATCTCTTTGGTGTGGATGCTGTTCGTTATTATCTGCTGTGCGAAATGCCTTATGCGCAGGATGGTACCATTTCTTATGAAAACATCATTGCCCGTTACAATGCAGACCTTGCAAACACACTGGGCAACTTGGTGAACCGTACTGTTGCAATGCAGAAAAAGTATTTTGATGGCGTTGTGCAGGCACCTGTTTCCGGTGAATTTGATGATGAACTCATTAAAACTGCCGAAGAAACCGCACGCTTGGTGAACGAAAAGATGGACGGTTTCAAAACAGCCGATGCGCTGTCTGATATTATGAATCTGGCACGCCGCTCCAATAAGTACATCGATGAAACAATGCCTTGGTCTCTGGCAAAAGATGAAAGCCAGAAGGCACGTCTTGGCGGCGTTTTATATAACCTCTTAGAGAGCATCCGCTACATTGCGGTACTCCTTGCTCCCTTTATGCCCAAAACTGCAGAAAGCATTTTCGCACAGATTGGCGCTAAAGATACCGATTGGGATTCACTTGATTCCTTCGGTAAAATCAAGGCAGGGGATTTGGTTGGCGAAGCCGCACCTCTCTTTGCTCGTCTTGACGAAAAGAAAATGTTAGAAGAAATCGAAAAGATGCAGCCGGCTCCCAAAAAGGAAGAAAAGAAAGAAGAGGCAAAAGCAGAAGAAGTGACCAAATTGCCCGAAATCTCCATTGAAGATTTTGCAAAACTGGAACTGAAAGTCGGTCTGGTTTTAGAATCCGCAAGGGTAGAGGGTGCCGACAAACTGTTGGTTTCCAAAATCAAAGTGGGCGATGAAGTCCGCCAGATTGTATCCGGTATTGCAAAATTCTATCCGCCGGAAGAATTTGTTGGCAAAAAGGTCATCGTTGTTACCAACTTAAAGCCCGTTAAACTCCGTGGCGTTTTATCTGAGGGTATGGTGCTTGCCGCATCCGATAAAAAAGGCCTTTCCGTTTTAGGTCTTGATAAAGATATGCCCGACGGTACAGTTGTTAGTTAATCATCCTTGCAGTGCAAGGTTAAAAAGTTTTTATTAAACAAAGGATTACAATAAAGGAGGAGAATTCTGTGAGTCAATTTTTAGACAGAATCAAAGAAAGAGCAAAAGCCGATAAGAAAACTGTTGTACTGCCCGAATCTATGGACAGAAGAACATTTGAAGCGGCTGCAACCGTTTTAAAGGAGGATCTGGCAAACATCATCATCATCGGTACCCCCGAAGAAGTTGCTGAAAACTCCAAAGGCCTGGATATTTCCAAGGCTACCATCATCGACCCCTTTACTTACGAAAAAACAGAAGAATACATCAATCTGTTTGTTGAACTGAGAAAATCCAAGGGTCTGACCTACGAAGATGCTAAAAAACAGGCACTGGGCGACTATATGTACTATGCTTGTCTGATGGTTAAAGCAGGCGACGCTGATGGCGTTGTTTCCGGTGCTTGCCATTCTACTGCAAACACTCTGCGTCCCAGTCTGCAGATCATCAAAACCAAACCCGGCGTGGCTCTGGTTTCCGCTTTCTTCGTAATGGTTGTGCCCGATTGTGAATATGGTACAAACGGTGCCTTCATTTTTGCTGACAGTGGTCTTGAACAGAATCCTGACCCTCAGAGACTGGCTGCAATCGCAGGTTGCTCCGCTGAATCTTTCGAACTGTTAGTTGAAGATGAAGCTCGTGTTGCTATGCTGTCTCACTCTTCTATGGGTAGCGCAAAGCATGCTGATGTTGATAAGGTTGTTGAAGCAACCCGCATCGCAAAAGAACAGTACCCCAACGTTAAACTGGATGGCGAACTGCAGCTGGATGCTGCTATCGTGCCCGAAATCGGTAAATCCAAGGCGCCCGAATCCACCGTTGCCGGTCAGGCAAACGTTTTGGTATTCCCCGACCTGGATGCCGGTAACATCGGTTACAAACTGGTTCAGAGACTGGCTAAAGCAGAAGCTTACGGTCCTATCACTCAGGGTATTGCAATGCCCATTAACGACCTGTCCCGTGGTTGCTCCGCTGACGATATCGTAGGTGTTGTTGCTATCACTTGCGTACAGGCTCAGGCACAGAAATAAGGAGGCACAAAATGAACGTTTTAGTTATCAATGCAGGTAGTTCTTCCTTAAAATATCAGTTAATCGATATGGATACTCAGGCAGTTATGGCCAAGGGTCTGTGCGAAAGAATTGGTATTGAAGGCTCTTGCTTAAAACATACCCCCGCAGGTAAAGATGCAATTAAATTTGAATCTCCCATGAAAGACCATTCCGATGCAATCAAAATGGTGATTGATGCGCTGGTTGATAAAGACCACGGTGTAATCGCTGATATGAGCGCTATCGATGCAGTGGGTCACCGTGTTGTTCACGGTGGTGAATACTTCAACAAATCCGTTATCATTGATGATGACGTAATGGCAAAAATCGACGAATGCAGCATGCTGGCACCCTTGCACAACCCTGCAAACCTGATCGGTATCAAGGCATGTCAGGCGGCTATGCCCGGCGTTCCTATGGTTGCTGTATTTGATACTGCTTTCCATCAGACAATGCCCGCAAAAGCGTATATGTACGCTCTGCCCTACGATTACTATGAAAAGTACAAAGTTCGTCGTTATGGCTTCCATGGTACTTCTCATTACTATGTTGCTAACCGTTGTGCAGAACTGATGGGCAAACCCATTGAAGATTTAAAAATCATCACTCTGCATTTAGGTAACGGTTCTTCCATCACTGCAGTAGATGGCGGTAAATCCGTTGATACCTCCATGGGCTTCACTCCTTTAGCAGGCGTTCCTATGGGTACCCGTTCCGGTCTGATTGACCCGGCTATTCTTTCTTTCCTGAAAGAAAAAGAAGGTCTTTCCGATGCTGAAATGGATAACGTACTGAACAAAAAATCCGGTGTATTTGGTCTGTCCGGTCTGTCCAGCGACTTCCGTGATTTAACTGAAGGTGCTGAAAAAGGCGATGCAAGATGCAAACTGGCTCTGGATGTATTTGAATACAGAGTTAAATGTTACATCGGTTACTACATTGCAGCTATGGGCGGCGTTGATGCTGTTGTATTCACCGCAGGTGTTGGTGAAAACAGCGTTGCTCTTCGTGGCCGCATCTTAGAAGGCCTTGAATATCTGGGCATCACCTGCGACAAAGAAAAGAACAACGTAAGCGGCAAAGATGCCATCATCAGCAAAGATGGTGCAGCTGTTACCGTATTTGCAATTCCGACCAATGAAGAATTAACCATTGCTCTGGATACTCAGAAACTGCTGAAATAAGTAAAATCAAAGTAAAAAGGATGAACGATTTTCGTTCATCCTTTTTTTGTTACCAAAGAGCAGGGCTGCCGAATCACGGTGATTTTGTTGACACAAATGCAAGGGATGTGATATAATCAATTTAGACAAAGAAATTTGTCGAAAAAAACATCTTAAATAAAAAGAAGGGGCGATAGTTATGTTTTTAGAATCTTACAAAAAGGCCTTGATGGTTTTGGCGAAAAAACCATTTGTTCTCTGGGGATTATCCTTGATGAGTGGACTTTTATCTATTTTAACAAACATTTTCTTTGGATTGATTCCCGCACTTGGTTTAGCAATTGGCTTTTTAATCAGCTGTGGCATGGCTAAGGTTTATTTAGATGGTCTAAAAGGGAAAGAAGTATATTCTGACCAATTGTTTGAAGCTTTCGGAAAAAATTGTTTCCGTGTTGCCGGTGGTATGGCTTGGCAAAGTTTGTGGGTTTTAATTTGGGCGCTGATTCCCATTGTTGGTCCCATTATTGCAATCGTGAAAAGTTATTCCTACCGTTTTGTTCCTTATATTTTAGTTACATGTCCTGAAGTTAAGGCAACTGAAGCGCTTAGAATTTCTATGAAACAGACAGAAGGTATTAAAGGACAGATGTTCTTAGCAGATATCTGCTTTATTGGTGGGGTGCTTGTTGCATCCTTAGTGTTGTCCTTATTCTCCTTGATTCCTGTTTTAGGTATTTTGTTTGCTTTAGTTCTTGCGATTCTGTTTATTTTACTTTTAGCATTTAGTAACATCTTTGCAGGTCTTTATCAGGCCTATTTCTACGATATGAAGAATCCTGAAATCAAAGAAGAAACAATTGAAATTGTTCCTGCAAAAGAAGTTGTTAAACCGGAAGAAACGAGTACGGAAGAGACTGTTTCCGCTGAATAAATTACATAAAGAAAGCCGCAGGCATTTGCCTGCGGCTTTTT
>JAZOLH010000037.1:0-70281 GCA_045652815.1 Clostridia bacterium | reverse complement strand
ATAAAATAAATAAAATTTATAAAATAATCTATATATATATTTAACGAAATTTTCAAAAATTTTTCTAAAAATTTCGTTACTATTAACGATGATTTTTTTGGTAAAACGTCCCCGTTTTTCATCCAAATTCATTCGACAATTTGTGATTTTATTCTGCAAACTTTAGAATAGCCGAAAATTTTTTTGATTTTTATTGACACTTTTCGTGTCATTTTTTTATGAGTTTTATAACTTTTTTCAATAATTTAATTGGCAAGTGAAACAATTTTACGAACTTCCAAAAATATACATTTATTGGCAAAAACTAACTTGAATTTTGGGTGGGCAGGTGTTATAATAGCATCAACGAAGCGAAAATGTAAAATTTTGGAAATTCAACAAACAGATACTCACCCATCTGCTTACAACACAAGGAGGAACAACATGCCTAAAAAAATCTCTGTGGCCATCATTGACGATAACGAAACACTCTGCCTATCCTTTAAGAAAAGTATTGACGATACCGATGATTTGGAAACCGTCGGCATTGCTTCAAACGGCGAAGACGGACTCTCCCTTATTTTAGAACAAAAACCGGATGTTATTGTTCTGGATGTGATTATGCCCCGTATGGACGGTATTGAACTGCTCGAGCATTTAGAATCACTCCCCTTGGAGAAGAAACCGGCAGTGATTATGGTGTCAGCTGTCAGCCACGATACCATTGCAAGTCGCGCTATGATGCTTGGCGCACAATATTATCTGTTAAAACCGATTCAGAACAACGAAACTCTCTTAAAGCGCATCCGTCAGGTGGCCCAAAGCACAAAGGATGCAAGCGTATCCGCCTGCGAGGCGCTGGGATTCGGCGATGCTTTTTCCTTAACCGAAAACCGCTCCCATAGTTTTTCCCCTCAGACAGAACAGGATAAACTGGAATCCATCATCACCGATGTGATTCACGAAATTGGCGTTCCTGCTCATATCAAAGGCTATAATTATCTCCGCGAAGCCATCAGCCTTTGCATCCACGACAGAGAATTTATCAACTCCATCACCAAGATGCTCTACCCTACGGTTGCACGCAGTTATCAAACCACATCCTCCCGTGTTGAACGTGCGATCCGTCACGCCATTGAAGTGGCTTGGAGTCGTGGTCGTGAAGAGATTTTAAACAGCATCTTTGGCTACACAATTGATACAAACAAAGGCAAACCCACCAACGGTGAATTTATCGCTATGATTTCCGATTCCATTCGTCTTAAAATGAAAAACACCGTTAATTACTAAGGTATTTGTTGCTTCGGCAATAAATATAAACAGGCACTGTTTTTAGCCCCCCAAAAACAGTGCCTGTTTCTTATTTTGCATATATTTATTTCGGTGAATTAATGAAGCCCTGCTCCACTTCTTCAAGCAGACTATCATCATAGGTTACCCAACGGGAAACAGGGATGATACGATAGTCATTCTTGGTATCACGGATGATGATTTCCTTAATGCCCGCATTGATAATCAGACGTTTACACATACTGCAACTGTCCGAATCGGGAATCAGTTCACCTGTTTTTGGATTCACGCAAGCCATATACAGCGTGCCGCCAATCATATCACGTCTTGATGCACTGATAATGCAGTTTGCTTCTGCGTGAACAGAGCGACAAAGCTCATAACGTTCACCGGAGGGAATCTGCAGTTTTTCGCGCAGACAAACGCCTAAATCGATGCAGTTTTTGCGGCATCTGGGCGCACCGTTATAGCCGGTAGAAATAATTTCATCATTTTTCACTAAAATAGCACCGTAATGGCGGCGCAGACAGGTACCACGTTCTGCAACAGACTGTGCAATATCCAAATAATAATTGATTTTATCGCGTCTTTCTCCCATGGTTTTACCCCCTCTTTGCAAAATCTTTTTGCTTTTTTATTTTTCTAATGCGTGGATTTTATCCACACGGTTCTGATGGCGTCCGCCTTCAAATTCTGCTGCCATAAAGGCATCTAAAATGTTAATCGCAAGGTCGGGACCGAGTACACGGCCGCCCATTGCAATCACGTTAGCATTGTTATGCTGTTTTGCTTTTTCTGCGGTGTATTCATTGTTTAAGAGTGCGCAACGGATACCGTCGATTTTGTTTGCCGCAATGGAAATACCGATACCGGTACCGCACAGCAGAATGCCAAATTCAACGTCATCACCTGCGAGCACTTTGCCGCAAACTTCTTTTGCAACATCAGGATAGTCAACGCTTGTAGCGTCGAAAACGCCACAGTCAACAACCTGTTTGCCTTTTGCTTCTAAATGTGCAACTAAAACCTTTTTCAGTTCAAATGCACCGTGGTCACTACCAATTACAATCATGTTCTTTGCCTCCTAAAATGTATAAAAACTTAAAATTACTGACTTTGTTTATGCTTTTCTGCATATTCTCTTTCTGCCTGAGAAACGCGCAGATAAGCAGGTGCTATATCTTCGCAGGGAACGGTTTTACCCGCCTCTGCCAGTTGATAGCCAAGTTCTGCCACAGCACCGCCGCGAATCAGGTGTACCCATCCTTTTGTGGGCACAGCATCTTCACCCAGCGCTTTTTTAAATTCATCGGCAAACTGCAGAGCACCGCTACCGATAACCTTGCATTTTCTGCCTGTCAAAAAGGCAAGCAGTTCAGAAACGGTCATCACAGAAGGCGCCAGCACTTCTCCGCCATCGACATCATAAACCGCGCAGAAAAGTTCATCCACACGGGCATGCATAGCCGCCACGCGCAAACCTTCAAATTCGCGGATATTATCTGCCAAAATTTCCAGACTGGAAACCGCCACGCAAGGTTTATTCTGGGCCTGTGCAAAACCTTTGATGGTTGCCGCGCCGATGCGAACACCCGTAAAAGAGCCGGGGCCGATGCCGCAGGCATATACATCAATATCGGAAAAAGCCACATTCACTTCCCCGAGCATCGTTTCCACTGTGGGCAACAAAGTAAGGGAATGATTTTTTCCGTTATGGATGGTAGATTCACACAGCAGTTCGCCATCTTTATAAAGGCCCACTGCCGCCGCATCTGACGATGTATCAAGACCTAAAACAATCATCTTGTCCGTTCCTCCACAGTAATACAACGACCGTCATCGCCGGTTCGTTCAATGGTGATATCAATTCTATCAAGAGGGAGGATATCTCCTGCCCGTTCTGCCCATTCAATCAGCACTAAAGCACCGCCCGAAATCATTTCGAGGAAACCGATTTCATACAGTTCATCCGCATCATCAATGCGATATAAATCAAAATGATAAATGGGAAAAGGTGCACCTTCATACTCATTAACAAGTGTAAAGGTGGGACTGTTTACAGGCTCTGTAACGCCCAGTTTTCCGCAAAGCCCCTGTGCAAAAACAGTTTTGCCAACGCCCAATTCCCCGTTTAAACAAAGAATCTGACCGGGCTGCACTGTTTCTGCCATAGCGGCTGCAAAGTCATAGGTTTCCTGCGCAGATTCTGTGTAAAAAACCTGCTTTTGTTCTGCGCTCATTCTGCCGCCTCCGGTGTTTCCTGAGAAGGAGTTTCGGTTTCTGCGGGCTGCTCTGCTTCAGGTTCTTCTGTGGTTTCAGGTGCCTGAGGAACCAGGGTGCTGGGTGCCAGTTCTGTGTTGTTTCCCTGACTGCGATAGCGCTCTAATTCAATTTCCAAAGATGCAATTTTAGCATCTCTTTCTTCAACCATTTTTTCCAGTTGTTCGTAGGTGGGTTTTGAGGTTTCATAAGTACCGTCATCGTATTTGGCAAACAAAGTGCCCTGACTGAGTTTCAAAATCAGCCCGGTTGCCCAGAAAGATACTAAAAACAGCACAATCAGAAGACCGATTGCCGCACCGATATATAAAGGTTTTTTCTTCGGATCAAACTTAAACTTTTTCTGCATCTGTTTTTTCATAAAATCCACCGACCCTTTCCCCTGCCACAAATACTGATGACAGGCAATGGCATCCCTTGCACCAAAACAAACTGATGCACTTGTACCATATTACATCTATTTTAACACAGAAATCCACCAAAGTAAAGCAATTTTTGGGCTTTTGTGCCTTTTTTACGGGTTTTGCCTTTATATAATAAATTTAAATAGGAAAATTGTTGACATCTCTCTCCTTTTATGCTAAAATATCAAAGGTTTTGACAAAAATTAAGTGATTTATCCAAAACCTGCCGCAAGGCATATACTATATAAGCGAAACTTTTTAGGAGATGTAAACATGAGTACACTTTTATCCGTATCCATCGCATTACTTGCCGGTCTTATGATGACCCGTGCATTTAAACCCTTAAAACTGCCGTCAGTAACCGCTTACCTGATTGCCGGCGTTTTAATCGGTCCTTACTGTTTAGGTGCTCTGCACTTTGACGGCATCGGTTTTACCTCTGCCGAAGCAGTTGAAAAACTGGGGCTGATTGCTGACGTAGCATTGGGCTTCATCGCTTTTTCCATCGGTAGCGAATTCAGATTGTCCGAACTGAAGAAAACAGGTAAACAGGCCACCGTTATCGGCATTGTGCAGGCTTTGGTTGCTACCTTGTTTGTTGACCTGGCACTGTACGGCGTTCACGTTTTCTGGCCCAACCTTTTATCCGTTCCCCAGTTAATCACCTTAGGTGCAATCGCAACCGCAACCGCTCCTGCGGCTACTTTGATGGTTGTTCGTCAGTACAAAGCAAATGGTCCCTTAACCAAGTTATTGCTCCCCATCGTTGCACTGGATGATGCTGTTGGTTTGATTGTGTTCGCTGTTTCTTTCGGTATTGCCAAAACCTTGGTATCCGGTCAGGTGGATATGGTTTCCATCCTCTTAAATCCCATTATCGAAATCGTTGCATCTTTAGCATTGGGTGCTTTAATGGGCTGGATTTTAACCCAGTTTGAAAAACTCTTTAACTCTAACACAAACCGTCTTAACATGACCATTGCATTCGTGTTCACAACCGTTGCACTTTCTATGATTAAGATTCACATCGGTCCCGTTCACATCGGTTTTTCTTCTCTGCTGGTTTGCATGATGCTGGGTACTGTGTTCTGCAACATCTGTCCCTTATCTGAAGATCTGATGGGCAAATCCGAAAAATGGACTTCTCCGCTTTTGGCGTTGTTCTTCGTTATCAGCGGCGCTGAACTGGAACTGAGCGTTTTTGCAAATTACGCCATCGTTTTGGTGGGTATTGTTTACATCATTTTCCGTTGCTTAGGTAAATACTTCGGCACTCTCATCAGCGCCAAGGCAACTAAATGCAGCCCCCAGATTTGCAAATACTTAGGTATCACTCTGTTCCCGCAGGCAGGCGTTGCACTGGGTATGTGCGCACTGGCTATGGAACTGGGTCCCGAAGGTAACTTAATCCGCAACATTACTCTGTTTGCAGTTTTAATCTACGAACTGGTTGGTCCTTTAATGACCCGCATGTCTCTGCAGGCAGCAGGCGAAATCAAGCCCATGTCCGACGATGTTAAAAACCGTCGTCAGACCAAATTGGAAGAAGCTAAAAAAACGAGTAACTAAGAAATCAAAAATCCGGATGCACCCTTGCATTCGGATTTTTAACGCAAGAAAAGAGGTCGATATTTTTGAAACATATCTTGTGTAATATAAAGGATTCTCTGACATATGGCAAAACCCTGTTAAAATGGATTTTTGTTTCGCTCATCATCGGTTTAATCGGTGGGTCTATCGGTAGCGTGTTCCATATGGCCATTGATATTGCCACAGAATACCGCACAGAGCATAGTTGGGTTTTATATCTTCTGCCCGCAGGCGGCTTGCTACTCGCGGTTCTTTATGGTCTTTGCAAGCGTTTCGGCAAACTGGATACAAATCGGGTGCTGGATGCTGTTAAAACCGAAGATAAGGTACCGTTTGTAATGGCGCCCCTGATTTTTATCAGCACTGTTGTGACTCATTTTGTGGGCGGTTCTGCCGGTCGTGAAGGTGCTGCTCTGCAGCTTGGTGGTAGCATTGGGTACAACACGGGCAAACTGTTCCATTTGGATAAAAAAGATTTACACATTGCGGTTATGACCGGTATGAGTGCTGTGTTTGCCGCTCTTTTTGGAACACCGCTGACCGCCGCAGTTTTTGCTTTGGAAGTGGTTTCCGTTGGCGTTAGTTATTATGCCGCTTTGGTGCCTTGTGTGTTTGCGGCGATTGTCGGCTCCCGTCTTGCTCTTTCCTTTGGTCTGCATCCTGTTCATTTTGCAGGCATCAACATTCCCGAAATTTCCTTGACAACTGTGGGTCAGGTTATTGTTCTCTCCGTGCTTTGTGCACTGGTCAGCATTCTGTTTTGTGTATCCATCAAAAAGTGTGAACATACCATCGAAAAACTGCTCCCCAACCGCTATATCAGAGGTTTGGTAGGCGGTGCGGTGATTCTGCTGATTTCTCTCGCCATCCATGTAATGACGGGTGCCTTTGATTACAACGGTGCCGGTATGGATGTGATCACCCGTGCCATTACAGAAGGCATCGCCCGTCCCGAAGCCTTTATCCTTAAAATTCTGCTCACCGCCATCACCATTTCCGTTGGCTTTAAAGGTGGCGAAATCGTGCCTGCCTTTTTCATCGGCTCAACCTTTGGTTGTGTGGTCGGAAGTCTTTTGGGGCTCGATGCGGGTTTTGCCGCCGCCATCGGCTTTACCGCCCTGTTCTGCGGTGCGGTTAACTGCCCTCTGGCCTCCACCATTTTGGCGCTCGAGGTCTTCGGCTCTGAGGGCATTTTGCTCTTTGCTTTGGCCTGCAGCATCAGTTTTATGATGTCAGGCAGATTCAGTTTATACAAGAGTCAAACCATTGTCTATTCCAAAATTGAAGACCGTTACATAAATGCAGAAACAATGTAAACGATAGAAAAGGTGTTACCTGATTCGGTAACACCTTTTTTCTTTTCTTTTTCCAAACTTGTGATTGAAATGTATAGGGTTTTGTGCTATACTGTATAAAGAGAAATTTTATCGAAAAAGAGGCCTTTCTATGAACAACACTTGGAAACAAAAACTTGATAATTTCTGGTATTATTATAAATTTCATTGTCTGATTGCTCTGGTTGCTTTGTTGGGCGTTTGGCTTGTGTTTGATTTTGTCACACAGCCTGTCAGCGATTTAAACATTTCGCTGACTTCTATCGGCTCCCTGTCCGAAGAAACCATTAACTTTAACGAAGCCCTCCCCGGCCTCATTGTTGATGCCAATCACGACGGTATGGAAAACATCACCATTTCCCGTCAGTTTATCGGCGAAGATGCAGAGGGCAAAGACAGTCGTGAGCACTATTCTAAATTGCTCAGTCAGCTTTCCGAAAAAGGCGCAACGCTTTACATTATGGACAAGGTTAACTTTGACCGCATGATTAAAAAAGATGCCTTCTCCGCTCTCGACGAATGGATGGATGTAGCAAGTTACGGTGATCGTGTTATCTATCGTGGTGACAGCCCCGTTGCCCTGTCTTTAAAGGGCAGCCGCATTTTAGCTGATATGAAATTCACAGATGATGACCTTTACGGTCTGATTCTCTTTACCCGCCCCGAAGATGCTAACGACGCCTTCACACAGGCACAATATGAAAACGCCGCAAAGGTGTTGGCGGCTCTGATGGAGCAAGCATAAAGTCCCTTTTCTAAGGAGAAAACTATGGAAGCAACATGTGTTAAAGCCGAACAGGAACTCATGAATGAGCAGGCTTTATTTTCCCGTTACAGCGAAACAAAAAGCCTGGCACTCTTAGGCGAAATTGTTGAAACATATAGTTACATAACCGAAATTCTGTCTCGTCGTTTTGTAGGCAAAGGCCTTGAATATGATGACATCTATCAGTCTGCCTCCATTGGTCTTATGATGGCGGTCAAACGATTTGACCATTCCCGCGGCATTCGTTTTGCCACCTTTGCAACCCCCACCATTTTAGGCGAAATCAAGCGTTTGTTCAGGGATAAAGGAAACTGCATCCGCGTCCCCAGACGGCTCTATGAAATTTTCTCCCGTGCCAATAAACTCCGTAACGAAAAACTGGTCAAAACAGGTCATCTGCCCGACCGTGATGAACTTTCAAAGGCATTGGGCATTTCCGTCGAACAACTGGCACAGGCACTTTATTGGGGCGATAACCAAACCGTGCAATCCTTAGAGCAACCCTTAGACGGTCAGGAAGCCATTTTATCAGACTGTATCGGTATGGAAGACGATGAGTTTTTAATGATCGAAAACCGCGATTTTATTGAGCATTTTATTAACTCTTTGCCCCCCAAAGAGCAGGAATTTATCCGCTATCGTTATTACGACGAACTGACCCAGACGCAAATTGCTGAGAGAATGAACACCTCGCAAATGAACATCTCCCGTATGGAGAAAAAGGTGCTGGCTCATTTGCGCCGCGTGTATGAAGAAACCCTGCGATAATTTATGTAAAGTGGTTTTACTTTACACATTAAACAAGGTGAACTATGAACATTCGTTTCCCCGATAATTCTCAATTTATAGACGAAATCAAAGACCTTTGGCACATCGCATTTGGCGACACAGAGGCCTTTCTTTCTGTATATTTCGGCGGCATCTGGCAAGGTGAAAATGCGCTTGCTATGCTGGAGGATAATCACGTGATCGGTGCTTTGGAACTGGTGCCTTACACGTTGTCCGTGCGAAATCAGGATCTTAAAATCTCCTATATCGTTGGCGTTAGCACCCATCCTTCCCATCGCAACCTTGGTGTTGCGAAAGCATTGATGCAGGCGGCACTGTCCGAGCAGAAAAAACGGGGCGAGGTGTTCAGCCACCTGATCCCTTTTTCCTATGAATTTTATGAAAAAATGGGCTTCGCCACCTGCTACAGCGAAAGCCATAGCAGTTTCAAAACCGAAACGCTTCCTGATGATGCAGAGGGCACTTTCTCAATCGCAAGTTTAGAGAATTATAACGTCTTAAACAACATATACGAAACATTCTGTAAAGATAAAAATGCCTTTGTGCGCCGCAGAAAAAAAGAATGGGAATTTGTGTTTTCCTTTTTGTCTATGGTAAACGGAAAACTCATTTTGTATAAAGACCAAAGCGGCAACCCTGCAGGTTATATCGCCTTTTTGAAAGATAAAAAGCGGTTCCGCATCTTAGAAATGGCGTATGAAAACGAAAGTCAGGCATCTGCTCTGCTCGCTTTTGCAAAGAAAGAGGCGGCGGATTACCAAGCCATCGATTTTTTACTTCCTGCAAATGCGCCTTCTTTCGCAGAAGCAACAAAACACCCCTCCGCTATGGCGCGCATCATTGATGTGCCTGCCGCCTTGTCAGCAGGGTTGGGAGATGTTTCGCTTGGCGTTACAGACGTGTTTTGCCCCGAAAACAACGGCGTTTATCTTGAACAAGATGGGAACATCCAAAAGGCAGAAAAAAGGGCGGACGTAACAACAGACATCGGCTCTTTAACCCAACTGGTACTTGGCTACTCATCCTGCAAAGAACTGGCAGAAGCCGGAAAACTGACAGGAAGCAGCGAAGCCATCCTCTGTCTTGACAAACTGTATCCTAAACAGCATAACTATATTAATTTTATTCTAAGAGATGTATAAGGTGATTTTATGAAAGCAATTGTAATCGGCGGCGGTCTTGCCGGCTGTGAAGCCGCATGGCAACTGGCCAAACATGGTATAGAAGTTGATTTATATGAAATGAAGCCCAAAAAGCACTCTCCTGCTCACTCGCTGGACACTTTGGGTGAACTTGTCTGCTCCAATTCTCTGCGAGCAGAAGGCCTCGAAAACGGCCCCGGTTTGCTCAAAGAAGAAATGCGCCTTTTAGACTCTGTCGTGATGCGTGCCGCAGACAAATGTCGCGTGCCCGCAGGCGGCGCTTTGGCAGTTGACCGCATCGGCTTTTCCGAATGTATCACAGAGCAAATGGAAAGTTGCCCGAATATCAACATCATCAACGAGGAAATCGCCGAAATCCCTGACGCTGATTGCGTTGTTGTGGCAAGTGGTCCGTTGACCTCTGATGCCCTCTCTGCCGCCATCAGCAAACTCTGCGGCGACGGACTTTATTTTTACGATGCCGCCGCACCCATTATCACCTTAGAGTCTATTGATATGACCAAGGTGTACCGCAAGGCCCGTTACGATAAAGGCACAGCAGATTACCTGAACTGCCCTATGACAAAAGAAGAATATGAGGCCTTTCACGAGGCGCTGATTAACGCTGAAACCGCCCAGCTGAAAGACTTTGAAGATAACCGTGTGTTCGAGGGCTGTATGCCCGTGGAAGTTATGGCAAAACGCGGCAAAGATGCCCTGACCTTTGGTCCTTTAAAGCCCGTTGGTCTTGAGCATCCCGAAACAGGCAAACGTTATCACGCGGTGGTACAGCTTCGTCAGGATAACGAAGCAGGCACATTGTTTAACCTCGTGGGTTTTCAGACTCACCTAAAATTCGGGGAACAAAAACGGGTATTTTCTATGATTCCCGGTCTTGAAAATTTAGATATCGTCCGCTATGGCGTCATGCATCGAAACACCTATCTCCACTCCCCCGGAAAGCTTAACGAAAACTTTGCATTTAAGGCAAGAAAAGGTCTTTACTTTGCCGGTCAGATGACGGGTGTTGAGGGCTATGTTGAATCTGCCTCCTCCGGCATTGTGGCAGGTCTTTCCGCCGCAAGAGAACTCCTCGGCAAACCGAAAGTTACCTTCCCCTCTGCTACTGCAACAGGTGCTTTGGGGCACTATATTGCAAACTTTGCGGGCAAGAACTTCCAGCCCATGAACATCAACTTCGGCATCATTGATTCTCTCCCCGAGCGAGAGAAAAACAAGCGTGAACGCTATCGCAAAATCTCCCTCCGCGCTTTGGATATTATGAAAGGAATCATCGAATCGTTATGATCAATTTAGATCGTTTTAACCCCCAACAGAAAAAAGCTATTTTGGAAACCGATGGACCCCTCTTGATTTTAGCAGGTGCCGGCAGTGGTAAAACCACCGTTGTTGTTAACAAAATTGCTTACATATTAGAACAAAAACTGGCTGAGCCTTGGCAGATTCTTGCCATCACCTTCACCAACAAGGCCGCTAACGAAATGAAAGAGCGAATCGAAAAAAGTGTTGGTAAAGATGCCGGCAGTATGTGGATTGGTACTTTCCACTCCCTTTGTATGCGTATTCTCCGCCGCGATATTGAGCGTTTAGGCGGTTACACCCGCGACTTTGTGATTTATGACGCTGCCGACCAGAAAACCCTGATGAAGCGCGTTTTAAAGACCCTGAATATTGATGAAAAAATGCTCCCGATCCGCAGTGTTCTCTACGAAATTTCAACAGCAAAAGATGAACTTTACGGTCCCACGGAGTACCTTTCCATCAACGAAGGAAACTATCGCAAAAAACTCATCGGCGAGGCCTACCGCGAATATCAGAAGCAACTGGTGGAAGCCAATGCGCTGGACTTTGACGATATCATTATGCGCACCGTACAACTTCTCTCTCAGGAAGAAGAAGTGTTAAAACGCTATCAGCGTCAGTTCCATTATGTGTTCGTGGATGAGTATCAGGATACTAACAATTCCCAGTCTATGCTTGTGAATCTACTGGCGCAGGGCTATGACAATATTTGCGTCGTAGGCGATGATGACCAGAGTATTTATAAATTCCGTGGTGCCAACATTCAGAACATTCTGAATTTTGAAAAAGAATTCCCCGGCGCACAGGTGATTAAACTGGAGCAGAACTACCGCTCCACACAGACAATTTTGAATGCTGCCAACGCTGTTATTGCCAACAACCGCGGTCGAAAAGGCAAAAACCTTTGGACAGAGAATGGCGGCGGTGAAAAAATTGACCTGTTCCGTGGCGACAATGAATATGACGAAGCGGAATTTATTGCAAACCAGATTACATCTGCTGTTCGCAGTGGTGCGGCATATTCTGATTGTGCGATTCTCTATCGCACCAACGCCCAGTCCCGCGTGATCGAAACAACGCTTTCGGGTCACGGTATTCCCTACCGCGTTTTAGCCGGTCTGCGCTTTTACGACCGCAAGGAAGTTAAGGATGCGCTGGCGTATCTGCGCCTGATTCAAAACCCCAACGATAGCATCAGTCTGCTGCGCGTTGTGAACGAGCCTGCCCGAAAAATCGGTGTGGCATCCTTAGAAAAAGTGTCCGAAGTGGCCCGCGAAAACGATGTGAGCCTGTTCACCGTAATGGAAAATGCAGTGAATGAGCCTACCCTTGCCCGTGCGGCAGACCGTTTGGTTGCCTTTACCGCCCTGATTCGTCGCCTGCAGGCACGTGCCATTGGCATAAAACCCTCTGAACTGATTGAAATTATGTTGGCAGAAACGGGATATCAGGATATGCTCCACGCTGATGATTCCGTTGAAAACCAAACTAGGCTTGACAACCTGCAGGAATTTGTGAACGCTGCAGTTGAATATGAACGAAACGAAGAAGAGCCCACACTGTCCGGCTTTTTGGAACTGACAGCGCTGGTTTCCGATATTGATAACTATGACCCCGATGCTGAAAGTGTTGTTTTAATGACCCTCCACAGTGCCAAAGGTCTTGAGTTCCCCCGCGTGTTCCTGTGCGGTATGGAAGAGGGACTTTTCCCCAGTTTAAAATCCATGTCTGATGATGAAGTGGAAGAAGAACGCCGCCTTTGCTATGTGGGTATCACCCGCGCAAAGCGACACCTGATTCTCTCTCACGCTAACTATCGAAACCGCTACGGTAGCGGCGGTTACACTATGCCATCCCGCTTTTTGCAGGAGATTCCCACAGAGTGCTTAAACGCACTTGTGAAAGAATCTGAGCCCATTGCCGCCTCTTCGGTTAAGAAAAGTGACTACAAGTTTTATGACAGCACCAAGTCACTGCTGCAGGCTCTCTCCAAAGACAAAGAAGAGCGCAAAGCCGCCTCTTCTGCCTACAATCCCGGCGATGTGGTGTCCCACAAAAAGTTTGGTCGGGGTATGATTATGTCCGTGACGCCTAATGGCGGCGACGTGCAACTGGAAATTGCCTTTGATTCCTGCGGCACCAAAACCCTGCTGGGTTCCTTTGCGAAACTGACAAAAGAAAACTAATAAAAAATGTACGCCGTGCAATAAAATTTGCACATCTGTTCATACTAAAACCGATAACAGTCGGCAAGCGATGAACAGGAGGCGTACATTTTTTGTTTAATACAATTTTTATGTTTCTGCAGATTTTCTTAACACTCATAATGAGTTTATATTTCTTCTCTATGCTCCGCAACCAGCGGTCAAGCAAAAGCGGCGTTGAAAGTGATTCGGCTAAGGAACTGGAAAAACTCCGCAGACTAAGGGGTATCCATCTTTCAACACCTCTCTCTGAAAAAACAAGACCCCGAGAACTGTCTGACGTTATCGGTCAGGAAAACAGTATCCGGGCCTTAAAAGCCGCTCTTTGCAGCCCAAACCCCCAACACATTTTAATCTACGGACCGCCCGGCGTTGGTAAAACCGCGGCGGCACGTGCGGTGTTTAAAGAGGCTGTCATCTGCACAAAAACACCGTTCCGCGCTGGCGCTCCGTTCATTGAACTGGATGCCACCACCCTACGCTTTGATGAGCGCAGTATCGCAGACCCCTTGATTGGCTCCGTTCACGACCCCATTTATCAGGGCGCAGGTGCTTATGGTCCTGCGGGGATTCCACAACCCAAACCGGGGGCTGTCACCCGTGCCCACGGTGGTATTTTGTTTTTAGATGAAATCGGTGAGTTGCACCCCTCCCAGATGAATAAACTCCTGAAGGTGTTAGAGGACAGAACGGTTATGCTGGAAAGTTCCTACTATGCCTCCGGCAACAAAAACATCCCCCCGCACATTCACGAGATGTTTCAAAAAGGTCTGCCTGCGGATTTTCGTTTAATCGGTGCCACAACCCGAAACCCCGAAGAAATCCCGCCGGCACTCCGCTCACGTTGTGTGGAAATCTTCTTTTCGCCCCTATCCGGAGCAGATATGCATATCATTGCCGAAAATGCGGCGCAAAAAAGCGGTTTTACCGTATCTCCCGATGCTTTAGACCTTGTGTGTACCTATGCACAAAACGGTCGTGATGCGGTGAATTTAGTGCAAACTGCAGGCAGCGTTGTCTCGCTGGATGATGGTCTTACCATCCTGCCCGAACACATACAGTGGGTGGCGGAAAATGGTCGCTATGTGCCCCGCTATGATAAAAAAGTCACGAATGGCGCCACCATCGGCTTAGTCAACGGTCTGGCTGTTTCAGAGGGCGGTACAGGGGTTTTAATCGATGTGGAAGCCAGCGCCATCCCTGCCGAATCAGGATGTGGTACACTGACAGTGACAGGCATTGTGGAACAGCAGCAGCTGGACGGTCGCGGTCAAAAACTGGTTCGTCAGAGTTCGGCCCGTGCCTCCATTGAAAATATGCTCACCCTTTTAAAAAAGTTCTACAAAATCGACCCTACTGCCTATCACCTGCACATTAACCTACCCGGCGGCACACCTATCGACGGTCCTTCTGCCGGCGCTGCCATCCTGACTGCTGTCTATTCCGCCATCAAAGGCATCCCCGTTCCAAACAGACTAGCTATGACAGGGGAAATCTCTATCCGAGGGCACATTCTCCCCGTGGGTGGTGTTTCTGCAAAGGTATCCGCCGCCAAGGCTGCAGGCGCCAAAACTGTTTTGATTCCTAAAGATAACAGGCACGATGCCCACAAAACCGATGGGATCACCGTTGTGCCTATTGGCACCATAAGTGAACTGTTCGACACTGTTTTTGAGAACCACCACCTTGATTCTCTGCCCCATTCTCCCCTGCCATATCCCGATACAGGCGTGATGAGCGCACAAAGTTCATAAAAAAAGAGCCACGGAACTCCCGTGGCTCTTTTTAATTTAAGAATTAATAGTTTTCTTTGCGTACTTCAAAGTATGCCTGAGGATGTGCACAAACAGGGCAAACCTGAGGTGCTTTTTTGCCGATCACCAGATGACCGCAGTTGCGACATTCCCACATAGTTTCTTCTGCTTTTTCAAACACTGCCTGCATTTCAACGTTAGACAAAAGTTTGCGATAGCGTTCTTCGTGGGTCTTTTCAATGGCCGCTACCATACGGAACTGCGCCGCCAGTGCTGTGAAACCTTCTTCTTCAGCATCTTTTGCAAAACCGCTATACATATCGGTCCATTCATAGTTTTCGCCCTCAGCAGCGTGCAAAAGGTTCTGCGCGGTGTCGCCCAGTTCACCCAATGCCTTAAACCACAGTTTTGCATGTTCTTTTTCGTTATTGGCAGTTTCTTCAAAGATTGCGGCAATCTGCTGATAGCCTTCTTTTTTGGCAACAGACGCAAAATATGTATATTTATTGCGCGCCTGACTTTCGCCTGCAAATGCCTCCATCAAATTTTTCTCTGTTTTTGTGCCTTTGAGTTCCATGTTGTTTGTTGCCTCCTTATATCGTCAAAAATTTTTAACCAAGTTCAATCAGACCGTAGTCGCCGCTTTTACGTTTGTAAACCACATTGGTTTCGCTCGTTTCTGCATTCTGGAAAATATAGAACTGATGTCCCAGCAGGTTCATCTGCAAAATGGCTTCTTCAGCGCTCATGGGTTTTGTTGTAAAGCGCTTTTTGCGAACAATGTTAAACTCATCTTCTTCCTCAACAATTTTGCTGTAAGGAATTTCAGCTAAAAATGCCGCATCAAACGTATCTTTTTTCAGTTTCTTTTCGATTCTTGTTTTGTGTTTTCTCAGCTGGCGTTCTAAAATATCCACAGCGTTATCAATACTTGTGTACATATCGCTGGTGGCTTCTTCCACGCGCATAATCAAACTACCGGAATAGACAGTTGCTTCCACAACCTGCTGTTCCTTCTGTACGGAAAGAGTGACCGTTGCTTCCGTTTCTTTGTGGAAATAGCGATCGAGTTTGCTGAAACGATCGGTGATTCTGTCTTTTAAACCCTGGGTTAATTCAATCTGTTTACCTGTCATCGTTATTTTCATATAGGTCAACTCCTCTTCCTGATATATGCAAAGTTACCCTTTGGATAACTTTGTTATATATTATATACCCTATCTTTTTTTATTTTAAACAGAAAATTTTGATTTTTAAAATTTTTTTGTATGCCCGCCTGTTTCATTTCATATAGTTTTAAAAAAGGAGTGTTTGTATGAAAGTGATTGCTTTTTGTCTTGCATTTTGTCTGCTGATTTCTGCCTTTCCCCTGCCTGTTTCCGCCATCAATGTTTCCGCAAAATATGCTTGTTTGATTGACGGGCAAACAGGGCGGGTTTTGTTTGAAAAAAACGCTTATGAAACCCATTCTATGGCCAGTACCACCAAGATTATGACCGCACTTTTAGCCCTTGAAAACGCCAAGGAAAACGAGATTGTAACGGTGAGCGATAACGCCGCAGGAACTGAGGGCTCCAGTATGTATGTAAAGGCGGGCGAAACCCTGCCCATGAGCGATTTACTCTATGGGCTGATGCTCTCCTCGGGCAACGATGCTGCCATCGCCATTGCCGAACACATTGCAAAAGATGTGAACTCTTTTGCACAGATGATGACCCGAAAAGCAAAAGCCATCGGTGCTAAAAACACCGCTTTTAAAAACCCAAACGGACTTGATGAAGAGGGACATTTCACCACTGCCTACGATCTGGCTTTAATCACAAAGGAGGCACTTTCAAACCCCCGTTTTGCCGAAATCGTTGCTACCAAAAACAAAACCACTCAGGCTGATGAAGACTCCGTTCCCCGCAGTTTTCATAACCACAACAAACTCCTGTCTCTTTACGCAGGTTGCATTGGTGTTAAAACAGGATTCACCAAAAAGACGGGGCGATGTTTAGTATCTGCAGCAAAACGGGATAACGAATTTTTAATTTGTGTCACCCTGAACGCTCCAAACGATTGGAATGACCATAAAACTATGCTGGATTATGGTTTTTCTGTCTTAGAAGCCACGCCTTTGATTTTAGAAAATATGGTGTTAAAAACCGTCCCCATCGAAAACGGCAATTATGAATCTTTAGATTTAGTTGCAGGCAAAACTTTTTACACAACAGCACAGGATAAAGACAGCCTCAGCCACATCAAACTGGATTATTTAATCCCCGAAACCATCTCTGCCCCCATTAAAGCCGGTTCAAAAATCGGGCGCCTGACCATCCGCTATGATACACAGATTTTAGAAGAAATGGATTTGCTGGCAGGAACAGATGTGCATTTTGTAGCGCCGCCACCCCCTACCTTTTGGGATAATTTCCGCAATATTTTCAAATTCATCTTGAACTTTGCCTGAAAAACCTATATAATTAAACTGTTATGTTAAGCAGAACGAAGGTGAATTCATGGCTGAAGAAATGAGATTGCAAAAATATCTGGCCCTTTGTGGTGTTGCATCCCGTCGCAGTGCCGAAACGATGATTTTGGACGGACGTGTGAGCGTTAATGGTACCCTGTGCGATACCTTGGGCACAAAAGTCGATCCCGAGCACGATAGCGTTACTGTGGACGGTAAAAATGTATCCCTAGCCGAAGAAAAAGTGTATATCATGCTCCATAAACCCGCAGGGGTTGTGACAACGGCAAAGGACAATTTTGACCGCGAAACCGTTCTGGATTTAGTGCCTGCATCTTTGGGGCGCATTTACCCCGTTGGTCGTCTTGACTACGATACGGAAGGTCTTTTGCTCTTAACAAACGATGGCGATTTAACTAACCGTCTGACTCATCCCAGCCACGAAATCAGTAAAACATATCTTGCCACCGTGGCAGGTTTTCCTGATGCAGATGCCATCGCCGCTTTGAAAAAAGGCGTTGTGATTGATGGCAGAAAAACCCGCCCCGCAGGCGTAAAAAACGGCAAAAAAACATCTAACACCACCGATCTTTTCATTACCCTTCACGAAGGTCGCAACCGTCAGGTGAGAAAAATGTGTGCCGCTATCGGTCACGCTGCCGCCAAACTGATTCGCATCTCTGAAGGTCCCATTTCTTTAGGGAATTTACCCGTTGGCTCTTGGCGACATTTAACCGATGAAGAAGTGAAAAAACTGAAAGGATAAACCGATGTTAACCATTCGCAAAACAGATAATCAGAACGAAATTTCGGCTTACTGTAAAGCCAATAGCGTTACCATTCCCGCCGCACCATGTCAGTATATGGGGATGTTCGAGGGCGAAACCCTGTGTGGTTTAGCCGCTATCACGTTAGAATACACCAAGGTTTACCTTGATTTGATTCACGCCGAAGGCGGCACAGCCATCGCCCACGGTCTTGCCAAGGCCATTTTGAATATGGCGGATTTGCAGGGCATTAAAACCGTTTACGGTAAAAATCCCGACCTTGAATCACTCTATCGCCTGCTTCGGTTTAGCGAAGATAACGGGGAATTTTCCCTCTCTTTAGCGGGTTACTTTACCGCTGAAGAACATTAAAAAAAGAGTTGCCAAATGGCAACCCTTTTTTTATACTTTTTCTATAATAATGCAGACGAAACTGTTATACAGTTCCTTTTCTTCTTCCGTTTCGGCTTCCGGACTGTCAGACGATGGTCTGTGACCTACATAGCCCACCAGATCTTCCAGTTTTTCGCAAACCGAAACAATATCGTCAACAGGTACTTTGTAACCCGTACCATCAAATTCGCAGTTTGACAAAATGGTTTCTGCCTGATGGTAAGCCGCCTCATCAAAAGTATAATGAAGAACGCCTTTTGTGGCATAGGTAAAACGGGGCTGGACAGCAGTTTCCTGACTCTCTGCGCTTGCGGGAACGCCGGCAGATTTTTCTTCATCCTTCGTTTCAAGGCGCGCTGTATCAGCAAGAACGGATATATCGTTTTCCTTCTGCGCTGTTTCTCCCTGCACCGCTTGAGATGTGATGTCCTGCGGAGGCGCAATATCGGTTTCGGGCAGATTGCCAAAGGTGAAAACAGAGATGGCAATCACAGCCGCTGCCGCTGTAAATCCTGCCGCCTTTTTCCACAAAGGCAGAACGCGCGATTTCGGTTTAGCCGCTTCCTGTTCCAATCTATTTTGTAAACGCAGGCGAAAGTCTTCGGTCACCGCAAGTCCGGGTAATGTTTTGGCTGTTGCGGAAATACTGCGCAAAAAGGCTTCTTCCTTTTGGCACGCTTCGCAGACGGACAAATGCTCACGTATGGCTTCTGCCTCTGCTTCCGTGCATGCTCCGTCTATGTATAACGGTAATTGTTCTTTGCACGTTTCGCATGTTTGGCTCACGGTTAACCCTCCCTTCAAAAAATTCAATCTACTGTTAAGACGTTATGACAACGTAAAAAGTTCCCGATGGGGCTCTAAAAATTTTTGTAATGTTTTTCTGCCTCGGTTGATGCGGGATTTAACCGTTCCCTCTGCCGCGTGAACAATCTCGGCAATTTCTTCATAGGAAAGTCCTTCCACATCCCGCAGGATAATCACCTGTTTTTGCTCTTCGGGCAATTTTGAGAGCGCATCAGAAAGCACTTTTTGTGCCTCTGACAGTTGCGCCTTTTCAAAAGGTGACAACCCGCTATCGGCAAGCGGTAAGGAAAACTCGTCTCCCTCATCATTTTGCTGGTGAAGACTCACCGATTCTCCTCTTCGTTTTGCTTTTCGAAGCATATCCATACAAACGTTGGAGGCAATTTTGTAAAGCCAGGTGGAAAATGAAGATTTTCCTGTAAATTTACCTATAAAGCGGTAAACCTTTACAAACACTTCCTGAGTGGCATCTTCCGCATCAGCGCGGTTACCCAGCATCCGATAGCAGTAAGACAGTATTTTATTGTCATAAGCATCCATCAGTTCATTAAAGGCGGAAAGGTCACCATCCTGACAACGCTTGATTAATTCCTGCTCGGACATGGGCTCACCACCCTTCCTTTTCAGTTCCGTCAATCTTCAATCAAAAGGGGCTCAAACCGCAGAAAATCTGCAGAGACTAAACGATAGGCAACGCCATTTTGCACAGGCGGTACTGCCATAGCGTGATGTTTTCCGTGCAAGTGCCCGTAAAGACATAACTTCACGCCATATTCTTCCATCAATTTTGCAAATTCAGAACCCGGCTGCGGCGGGTAATGAATCATCACATACAGGGTCTCCGCCCCTGATTTCTTTGCCATATCAAGTGACAATTTCAGGCGAGACACTTCCCTGTTAAACAGTTTTATATCTTCTGCGCTTTTGCCGTTATCGGGATAGCCCTTAGCGGCACAAATCGCGATGTTTTCGTGCTGATAAACGGTGTTATGCAAAAAAAGCATATCGGAATACCCTTTAGATGAAAGCCAGTTGTTAAGCTTAGAGAGGGTTTCCCACCAATAGTCGTGATTGCCCTTGGAAATCAGTTTTTTGCCGGGCAGAGAGTGCAAAAAGGCAAAGTCTGCCTCGGCCCTGTCGATATAAGTTGCCCAGGACGTATCACCCGGGATTAAAACCAAATCCTCTTCCTTTACGGTTTTTTCCCAGTTTTCTTTTAAAATCTCTAAATAATTTTCCCATCTGGCACCGAAAATATCCATCGGTTTGTCGTTTGACAGTCCCAGATGCAAATCGGAAATGGCGAAAATAGCCATAACAAAACTCCTCATGCTATGAAAAAAGCCCAAACCGTAACGGAATGGGCTTTTAACTAGCTTAAATTATGCAGAATATACGCTTACCTGCTTCTTATTCTTGCCTTTTCTTTCGAATTTAACATGACCGTCAATCAAAGCAAACAGCGTATCGTCGCCGCCCTTGCCCACATTGATACCGGCGTGGATTTTAGTACCGCGCTGACGAACAATAATGTTACCAGCAAGTACTGCCTGACCGTCGCCTTTTTTAACACCAAGACGTTTAGCTTCGCTATCACGGCCGTTCTTTGTGCTACCAACACCCTTTTTGTGTGCAAACAGCTGAATATCAAACTTAATCACGGTAAAACCTCCTTTTTTTGTTAGCAGCCCAGTGCTGCAAAATAGAGTTTGGACTTACAAAATACGGACATATTCGCCATATTGCTCTGCGATGTTTTCTAAAGAAAGTACCATGCTGGAGAGCAACACATCGGCATCGTGCCGTTTTTCTCCGGAAAGATTATCGGGAAGATTGCAGGATAAAAATCCCTCTCGAACTTCGGGCATAATCTCAAGTCCAACCACATCTGTCAAACCGTTTACCGCTGTCATCGCCGCTGTGGTAACTGCCGCACAAACAATGTCTGTGCCATATTCACCATAGCCCGCGTGACCGCTGACAGTAAATCCGGTTATTTGACTTTCTTTGTTTTTTGTTAATTTAATCGTAATCATAAGACGAAATTAAGCGTTGATCTTTTCGATAACAACCTTAGTGTAAGGCTGTCTGTGACCCTGCTTCTTCGCATAGCCCTTCTTGGGTTTGTACTTGAATACAATAACCTTCTTGGCTTTACCTTCAGCTGCTACTTTAGCGGTTACAGTTGCACCTTCAACAAAAGGAGCACCAACCTTCAATTCGCTACCTTCACCAACAGCAACAACTTCGCTGAAAGTTACGGTTTCGTCTAAAGCTAAACCCAGTTTTTCAACGAAAATGGTATCACCTTCGCTAACCTTGTACTGTTTTCCGCCTGTTTGAATAATTGCGTACATCAATTTGCACCTCCTCCATCCTTGCTCGCTGCTCATAGGGTAGACCGTTCGGTCGTTTGCGACCCGGTACACGCGGCTACGAAATAGTATACCACAATATAATAGCGAATGTCAACATTTTTTTGCATAAAATTTAGCCATTTTCCCATAAAATCCATCTTTTTTTGGATTTTTTCGAAAAAAGTTATTGACACAAGCTTTAGTTCTGTGCTATAATACCATTTGTTGAAAAGGTAAGTACACCTAATCAGCAGCTCAAGTCACTATAAATCAGTGTGACAAAATTTTAAAACCGCATAACAGAGCGATTTTCAAGCTGGTGTAGCTCAATAGGCAGAGCAGCTGATTTGTAATCAGCAGGTTACAGGTTCAATTCCTGCCACCAGCTCCATGTCGAAGCAAAGTCCGCTTTGCTTCGACTTTTTTTATACAAAAAATAAACAAAACACAAGCGTCTCATTTCTCTTCTGAAATGAGGCGTTTTTTTGTCGAATTGTCACACTTTGCATATGCTTTTGTCTCTTATTGTCACATTCCTTGCATCCTTGCTTTTTATTTGTTATACTGACAACCAAGGAGGGTGAAAAATGGAACAATCTCAAAATCTGATGCAAAACCTAGCCCTGTTCTCTTCCCTGTCAGGGCTGTCTTTTGAGCGTTTGACTCAAGATGATACGAAGCCCTGCTCTGCTTGCATAATCGGTGCTTTTGCAGAATCATCTGCCACACCGAAAGCAATCATCACCCTTTGCGAAAACGGGTTTTGTCGTTTAGCACTTATATGCCACAAAACAATATACCTCTCCTCCCCCGTTTCCTTTTCCACCTCTTCCTCTTGCAAGAATATGGTCCCCTGCAGAAAATCCGCAGAGAGCGCACCGGTTCAGCACCTGTCACCTGCCGCATTTTACAAAGCGGCAAAACTCTTTTCTTTTACTTTTGCCGCCGAAGAAATCAGTCCCCTGGCGGCTGAGTTGTCCGCGGAGTTATCCCGCCTTCTTTCTTCCCCTGCCGAAACACAAACCGCCATCCGAAACGCCCTCTCAAAAATCCTGACTCAAAACGGCAATGACTTTTTCAAAAACAAACAAGATTTAATCTGCTTTATCTTATCTCTGTACGAACTGGCAGAATCCTTTGGCGGTGCCATTTGGAAAGATGAGCAGCTCTCTTCTCTTTACTCCGCTTCGTCTATCGGACATTTGGCTTCCTGCATTTTTGAAGCAGGAAAACAGTTTACGGATGCTGTCTATCCCACCCAAAGCCGCAAGCACGTCGAACTAATACAAAACGCCTGCCTGTTTATTGCTCAGAATTACCAAAAGCGGTTAACTCAGAATCAGGTGGCACATGCAGTTTACGTGAGTCCACCCTACTTTTCAAAGATTTTTAAAGAGGCTCAGGGCTGCAGTTTCAACCAATATCTCAATCATCTTCGCATTGCAAAAGCCAAAGAACTCCTTGCCTCCCCGCTCATCAGGATTGAAGACATCGCCACTATGGTAGGATACGAAAGCCGCAGTTACTTCGGCAAAACTTTCCGCCGATTGACAGGCAAAACCCCAAAAGAATATCGGGATTGCCTCCTGCCAAAATAAAAAGCCTTCCGCAACCGCGGAAGGCTTTTTTTACAGTTCAATGAATGTATCGTGATGGAACAGATATAAATACTTGTGAAGTACCTTTTGCCCATACATAGTTTCTGCCGCCTTGGCATAGCAATCAAGCTGCACGCGGTATTTATCCGCTGTTATCTCGGGACGCTCATCCCTGTCTGTCTTATAGTCAATGACGCTGATGCCATCGGGCTCAAACAGAACACAGTCGATCATACCTTGCAGCATCACCTTGCCCTGTACATCAAAGAAAGGCTCTGCATCCACATATAAACTAAAGGACACTTCTCGGCAGAGTTTTTCGGCATTTTGCATCCGCTTACCCAGTTCTGTTTGTGTAAAGGTAAATACCTTTTCAGCAGAAACCGTCGCCGCTTCTTCCTCTGTCAGCAGGTTCTTTTCAACCAACTGAGAAAGTTGCGCTCCGATTTCTTCTATGCTGCCCACACGGGCGTAGTCTAAATGTTCCATAAAACCGTGCATAGCTGTACCCATTTCTGCCGCGCTCAGAGACGCTTTATGGCTCCGCAAAAAGTTCGGCTGGGGATATAAATACACCCCATCGGGTTCTAATCCCTGCATCTTCCGTTTCACTTCGGAAACCGTGATTTTCGCAGGCAGAACCGCTTCATCGGCAAAGGGATACCGATAGTCAAGCATAGATGGTAACGCTGTTGTTTCTGTTTCCTCAGCCGCTACATCTGCTTCTTCCGGCAACTCGCCACAAAGCACATCTGCCTCTTCTAAGAAAATGTTAAATCGGCTTGGATGGTCTAAAATATTGTTAAAGTCTTTATCATCATTCAGTTCCCGCAGTTCCTTTGCATCAGAATGGGGATATAGCGCCATCAGTACCCAATCCATATAGGATTTGGCCGATGTGGCAAAATAGGGGGACACCTTTTCTTCATTCGGATTCACCAGTTTTTTGCGAATCGTCCGCCCCATATCTTTACCTGCCGCTGTTAAAATCAGTTTTTCTCTGGCGCGGGTCATAGCCACATAGAGAATACGCATTTCTTCAGATAAATTTTCCTGTTTAAGAATCTTTTCAACAGCCTGACGGGCACCGTTATCATAGGAAAGAGATAAATCAGAATCAATGTATTTAGGTCCGTAACCCAAGTCGCTGTGAATCAGCACATTCTGACGCAAATCCATTTCGTTAAACTGCTTGTCCATACCGCTGATAATCACAACAGGAAACTCAAGACCTTTACTTTTATGAATACTCATCACGCGGACAACATCCTGCTCCTCGCCCACATTGCGAGCCGCACCATAGTCACCCTGAATAGACTCATATTCATCAATAAAGCGCACAAAGTTATAAAGACCTTTCAGCCCCGTTTTTTCAAAGTCGGCCGCACGGGTATATAAAAGCCGCAAATTCATGCGGCGGAGTTCTCCGCCACGCAGGGCCGCCTGCGCTTCATAAAATCCCGTTTGCATCAAGAGATACCAAATCAGTTCCGCTGTATCATATTCGCGGCTTTTTTCGCGGTATAGCGCAAGTTTTGTAAGAAAATCATTGAGTTTTCCGCCCAGTTCATCATCCCTTTGAGCACGCTTTTTCAGAGCATCATAAAGGTCACTTTTTCTATCTGCTAAACGAATCTCTGCCAGTTCATCGGTGGAGAGATTCCACAAAAGCGAACGCAAAACCGCAAGAAGCGGAATATCCTGATGGGGGTTATCAATGATTTTTAAAAGGGAAAGCATCACCACAATCTCGCGACTCTGCAAGAAGGTATCACCTGCATCACAGTAACAGGGAATGCCCCAATCAGCCAGAACTTTGCAATAGGCAGGGCCGTGAGCGTTGCCCGAACGCATTAAAATGCAAATATCCCGATAGGTGATTTTTCTCGGCCCGTTTTTGCCCTGTACCTGATACCCTTTTTCAATCAAGTCGGTAATCCGTTTTGCCGCCACCATAGCTTCAGCTTCAATTTTTTCAGGCGTATCTTCATCACTTTCCGCAGGCATTTCCACCAGATAGATTTCCGTTTCCGTGGGAATGGGATTCTCCATCGCGTCATAGATAGCACCGGGATAGAGTTTTTCTTCCTCGTTATATGTCACTTCACCAACGCCCTGTGACATCATCCGCTCAAAAATAAAGTTGATGGCATCTAACACTTCGGCGCGGCTACGGAAGTTTTTGGATAAAACAATTTTTCTTTTCGGCGCTTCCTGCTCCAAACCATAACTATCCTTTTTGTCGGCAAAAAGTTTGGGATTTGTGTTACGGAAGCGGTAAATACTCTGCTTAATATCGCCCACCAAAAACAGACTTCCGTCTTTCTTGATAGCGGAGAAAATCGCTTCCTGCAAAGCCGAGGTATCCTGATATTCGTCAATTAAAATCTCGTCAAAGCGTTCTTTTTCTGCTTGAGCAATGTCTGTTTCCTTGCCCGTTTCATCTACAAACAAGCGGTAGCAACCGTGCTCCAAATCATTAAAATTCAAAATATTTTTTGCCGCTTTTTTTGCATCAAAACAAACCATCAAACGACGAACCACCTCAGATAAGCATCGCATCTGCGGATAGCTTTTTTGCAAAATTGCAACCTGTTCTGCACTGCTTGTGGCAAACAATTTATCAGAAAGCAGAGACAGTTCGTGCTTTTTAATGTCATCGCGCATATCCTTCACGGTCTCGCGATGCATGGGCATCGCGTTTTTGGGAACGCGGGGAATGGGCGCAAGTTTCAGGACAGACAAAAGATTATGTAACGCTTTATAACTCGTTTCGCGGGAGAGTTCTGCATATAATTTTTTCTCTTCTAAAAGCAGTTGATAAAGGGCTTCGCATCCGTCATCATCACGAGACAAGCGAAGCATCACTTCATATTTTTCTAAAATATTGGCAAGAATCTGCTTGCCATAATCCACCAATGTTTTGGCATAGATAGAATCCTCAAAATCAGTAAGATTCAGGTTTTCTGCCGCCGTAGTCAGCCACGCTTCCGGCTCGGGTAAACTCATGGAAAAATCATAAATGCGGTTAATGAGTTTATAAAATTCTTCGGGGTTTCGAATGTTCATAAACGCCTCTGTTAAGGACAGAAAATCCTCCGCAAAGACCTCATCTTCATACATTTCCTCAATCACATCTTCCAGCGCCGCCATACGCAACAGTTCGTTTTCCGTTGTATCGGCAATGCGGAAAGTGGGATCAAGCCCCAGCGCGTTAAAATTGGCACGAAGCACCTGCAGGCAATAAGAATGAATGGTGGTAATGGAAGCTGTGGGCAAAAGAGCAAGCTGACGAGCCAGCAATTTACTTGCCGGCTCATCTTCTAACTTCTTCATTAAGGCATCGCCGATTCTCTCCCGCATTTCTGCCGCCGCCGCATTGGTAAAGGTTACTACCAGCAGGCGATCGATGTCCACGGGATTTGTTTCATCGGTGATTCTTTCTATAATTCTTTCAACCAAAACCGCGGTTTTACCACTACCTGCCGCCGCCGCAACTAAAATGTCGGCGGACCTTGCATCAATGGCCGCTTTTTGATCAGTTGTCCAACTTCTTGCCATTTGTACCACTCCTGCAAAGACAAATTCATATCTTTACTTAAAGTATAGCACAAATGCGCACGTCTTACAATGTTATTTGCAAATTTTAATTAGCGGCCTGCACGGGGACGAAAGGTTTTACACTGCACACTGCACTGCTGCACAGGATCACAGGTGGTCACCTCGATAGATGCCGCCTCACAGTCGGTATGACCACCGTGATACATACAGTTTGTCACGGTGCAGGCAACACCTGATAATGCTTTTTCTGTTTTCTTAACTTCGCTCATTTTGTATCCTCCTTTTGTTTGATAATTTTAGTATTATCTCTTTATGCGGTTCTATGCAATAAAAAAGGATTACGACCAAAGTCATAATCCTTTTCATTCTTCATTTGAAACGCAAATTCTGTCTTTTAAAACATCAAAAGTTTTATCACCGATACCGTTGACTTTCTTAATATCCCGTATCTGCCGAAAGGGCGCTTCTTCCCTTTTGGCAATGATTCTCTTTGCCATCGCATCACCGATATTCGGCAATGTTTTGAGTTCTTCAATGCTGGCTATGTTAATATTCACAAGCCCATCCGCCCGAATTCCACTCTCTTCCGGCGGCACCGGTTCGGGCACAGGTTCTTGCTCTGTCTCTGTCTTCTCTGCCGCGATGGATAGGATGGGCAAATCCTCCGTAAGTCTGCCCTCAGCGGCAAGGTCGCGGCACAAAAGCCACAAACCAAATCCCGTGACAAGCACTACCAAAAGACCAAAACAGATATATTCTTTTGCTGTCCATTTCTTTAAAATGTCTTTCATTGTTTTGCTCGCTTTTTTAGAGAATTTCTTTGCTGTCTAACACCAAGGTAAAGGGGCCATCGTTCACCAAAGAGACCTTCATATCCGCCCCGAAAATGCCGCTTTGCACCCGTTTGAATAACTCGCTGCAACGGGTCAGCACATAGTTATATAATTCCTCTGCCAGCGCAGGACTGCCTGCCTCTGTGAAACTGGGGCGATTGCCCTTTTTGCAGTTGGCATAGAGCGTAAACTGGGAAACCACCAGCACTTCTCCATCCACCTGATCAATGGACAGATTGGTTTTTCCGTTTTCATCTTCAAAAATGCGCAGACGGGCAATTTTTTCAATCATTTTGTCAGCCATTTCCTTGGTATCGCCCTCGGCAACACCCAAAAGGAGCACGTAACCTTTGCCGATTTCACCGCAAACCTGACCGTCTACGGTCACCTTGCCTTCTAACACTCTTTGCAAAACAAATTTCATCGAAAAACTGCCTCCCAATTACTTCTTAACGTCTTCAAAAACGCTCTCTTTCACTTCTGCACCGCAAAATCGACAGCGATAGGTTACGTCATAGAAAAACCTTTCTCCCGGAACAAAACGGTCTACCACTTTCTCCACCTGACCCTTTAAATGAGGCTGAGTTAAGCGTTCAAAAATTTTGATGTCTTCTTTTCCAACAAGTGTTTTTTCGGTTTCTTTCATAGCAAACCATTTTCCACATGTTTCACAACGTCTAAATTTTTTCATATTGCTCATCTCCTTGTTCCAAGAGATTTATGCTAAAAATCACTCATAAAAAGACATTCCATCTATATCGGCATGATGAGGTCTGTTGTTGTGAGCCCAGGAAGATGCCGCACGTTTTGTATCGATAAAATACAGCGAATTGCCCACGATATTAACACCGTTCAGCACGCATTTTGCGGCGCTGATACTCTCCGCAGAGGGCGTTCTGTTAATCATATCCGTATGTACCGGCGGGAACTGAATGCCATACCTTGTATCAAAAATAACGTCTTTAACGGTGTTTGGGAAACTTGATGATCCAACGCGATTAAAAACAGTACCGCCAACACCCAATTTAACGTTAAAAGATTCATATCCACATTCAATCTGAATAATTTTTCCAAGGTACAGAACGTCTTCATAGGTATAAGAATCATCCCTGCATTCCTGCGGAACAGTCACATTCGGCGCCTCAATCTTAACCGTCAGGTAAAAACCATCCCATTTAACGTTATAACCTAAAGTTTCAGACACAGCTCTGACGGGAATAAAGGTCAGGTCTTTATAGATAACGGAGGGATGTTCTTTCAGTGCGCCATCGATAAGGCAATAGTTTTTTTCGGGACAGAACACAAAGGTATGACCGTCTTTTTCCATCTTAGCGGCATTTTCTTTTTCATCCCATCCAACCACGCCGCCAATAGCATCGGAGAAAGCGCGCAAAGGGATATATGTTGTGCCATCAATCAAAATCGGCTTTTCTACACACTTAATAAAACTTCCGTTAATATCAATATCAATGGGGATATCGTAGCCACCGTAAGAATCTACAGCATAAACGCCGGTTGAACATAATGCCAGCATCACCGTCATCACTAAAGCAATTACTTTTTTGAACATATTTCCCCTCCTTGTCAGATGTTATTTATTCTTCTTATCTTTTAGTATACCATATTCGACAGAAAATGACAATATATTTTACTGTTTCTCTCACTTTACAGAGTGGGATTTTTGCGGTATAATAGACCTTGTAACTTGCATTTTAAGAGGAACCGCTATGAATATTTACGACATGACGATGCCGAAACTCGAGGATTATTTCCGCTCTTTTGGGGAGAATCCCGCCAAGGCAAAAATCGTTTTTAAAGCCATTTATGAAGACAAGTTAACATCCTTTTCAGACATCAAAACCCTGTCTCCTGCCATCTGTGAAAAACTGGCACAGGACTTTACCTTTGATGCCCTTTCGCTCATCAAAACCGCCGAAAGTGATGATACGGAAAAGTTTTTGTTCCGCCTGTCTGACGGTTGCACCATCGAGACCGTTTTGATGAAACACGATTACGGCAACGGTGTTTGTGTTTCCACACAGGTGGGATGCAATATGGACTGTGCTTTTTGCGAAAGCGGCAAACTCAAAAAAGTCCGCAATCTCTCTGCAGGCGAAATGGTGGCTCAGGTTCTTTACCTGCGGGATAAACTTAAGTTTCCCATCTCCCACGTGGTGCTGATGGGCATCGGCGAGCCCTTTGATAACTATGACAACGTAATGGACTTTATTGATATCATAACCGCCCAGCCGGGCATTGCCATTGCTGCCCGCCACGTTACCATTTCCACCAGCGGCATCACCCCGAAAATTATTGAATACGCCTCTCGTGAGGCCTTTAACAGTCTTGCCATCAGTCTCCACGCACCCAATGACGAACTCAGAAGCAAGCTGATGCCCATCAACAAGGCATACCCCATCAGCGATCTGATTGACGCGGCAAAACTCTATGCCGAAAGAAGCAATAAAAAGGTTACCTTTGCCTACATTATGATTCAGGATGTGAACGATTCCGATGCCTGCGCCGAGGAACTGGCGACTCTTCTTTCGGGTTTTAACTGCTATGTAAATCTGATTCCCTATAACCAAACCCGTTCGGCTGATTTTTGCGCCAGCACCAAAGAGCGTATCGCCGCTTTTTTTGATATTTTAAAAAGGCGGGGCGTTAATGTTACCGTCCGCCGAGAATTTGGCGGCGATATGAATGCCGCCTGCGGGCAACTTTCTTCTGCATATGAAAATTAAAAAAGCCTACCAAACGGTAGGCTTTTTCTTTTTAAACAATTTTTGTGCTCCAATCAGATACATCCCAGATTTCATCCACAACGCCCTGATAAAATTCGGCTTCGTGGCAAACCAAAAGGACTGTGCCACGGAACTCGCGAATGGCTTTAGCCAGTTCTTCTTTTGCCACAATATCAAGGTGGTTCGTCGGTTCGTCCAAAACCAAGATGTTAGCAGGCTTTTGCATAATTTTGCAAAGACGTACTTTCGCATTTTCGCCACCGGAGAGCACGCGCATCTGTGTTGTGATATGCTCTGTTGTCAGACCGCATTTTGCAAGTGCCGCACGAACTTCCGCATTGGTCATGGCAGGGAATTCATCCCAGAATTCCTGCAAAGCGGTTTTATCGGAGGTGCTTTCCTCCTGCTCAAAATAGCCAACATTGATAAACTGGTCGTGATGAATCTCGCCCTCTAGGGCAGGAATCATTTTAAGTAAGGTTTTTAAAAGCGTGGATTTACCCAAGCCATTCACACCGCGGATGGCAATCTTTTTGTTGCGCTCAATCTGAATGTCAATTTTCTTTGTCAGGGGTGAATCGTAACCAATGACCAAACCCTTGGCCTCAATAACAATTCTGCCCGGTGCACGGTCTGCCTGAAAGTTAAATGTGGGCTTGATTTTCTCGGGCGCCAGTTCGATACGCTCCATTTTGTCAAGTTCTTTTTGGCGGGAACGTGCCAGCGTTGCTGTTGCGGCACGGGCTTTGTTTCGGGCCACAAAATCCTCTAAATCAGCAATCTTTTTCTGCTGCTTTTTAAAGGCCTGTTCCAGCTGCTGTTTCTTTAAATCGTGCATACGCAAAAAGTCTTCGTAAGTACCTTTGTAGCGGGTTAAAACCGTATTTTCAAGGTGATAAATCACGTTGGTAACCTTAGTTAAGAAAGGCATATCGTGAGATACCAGAATAAAGGCATTTTCGTAGTTCTGCAAAAACTCCGTCAGCCAGTTAATGTGGTTTTCATCCAAAAAGTTCGTGGGCTCGTCCAAAATCAGAATCATGGGGTTTTCAAGAAGCACTTTAGCAAGCAAAACTTTGGCTCTCTGTCCGCCTGAAAGTTCCGTTACATCACGGTCAAGACCGATTTCACCGAGACCTAAACCGTTGGCATATTCCGAGATTTTGGTGTCGATGGTATAGTAGCCGGAGGAATCCAAAATTTCCTGCATTTCGCCCACTTCTTCCATCATATCGGCAAGTTCTTCTTCGCTTGCTTCTGCCATTTTATCATAAATGGCAATCATCTCTGCTTCCAGTTCGGAAAGGTGGGAAAAAGCATCACGAAGCACATCGCGGATGGTTTTGCCAGCTTCCAGTGAAGAATACTGGTCAAGGTAACCATAGGTCACGTGGCGGCACCATTCCACCTTACCCTGTTCGGGGTGCATTTCACCTGTGATAATCTTCAGGAAAGTGGATTTTCCCTCACCATTAGCACCAATTAAGCCAATGTGCTCCCCTTTGAGCAAGCGGAAACTTGCATCTTCTAAAATTTGTCTGCCACCAAAACTGTGGCTGATGTTTTCTGCATTTAAAATACTCATTTGTATCTCCTGTTTATTTCATTTCGGGGCGGTTTTTCTCTTTCCAGCCCGCCAGTTTTTCTTCTAACACTTTTAAAAAGCCCGAACTTTCGGTTTCTAAGTTATAGGTTTCCACCATCTGCCGCACGCCTTTTTCCACCTGCAACACTTCCTCCTCGAGATGCCTTGCAGGCATGCGGAAGGCACCGCTGCCGAAGATGATTAACTGCTCTAAGGCATCAGAGGTGGCAACGGTTACGTTATACTGTTTTGTCAGTTCACGGGTGGCTTTCTCGATATAAGCATCGGCAGTTTGGGATTCTTTTGTGTACACAATGGTGATGCCCTTTTCCTTTTCAACCTCACCGATGTTGCCTTTTACCTTATAGGCATCAAAAACAATGATAACCTCCCAGCCTTTAAAGACTTTGTAAACAGAAATGCGGTCGATGAGTTCACGCCGCGCATCTTCTAAACTGCTTTGGGCGATTTTTTTCAAACTCTCCCAAGCGAAAATCATATTATAACCATCAATGAGCAGATAGTCTTTATCAAAACGTTTCACCGCGTGATGTCTCTTATTCTCCGGCATATTCTTCTTAGTGTGCATAGCACGGGAAGGCAGTTTTGTTTCCACCTTACCATAGGTTTTTTCAAAAATGGCAAGGAGTTCATCGTCGCCTGCGTGGATGGAAGAGGAACGAACTACCCGTTCCTTTTCTTCTGCCTTTTTGGGCTTTAAAATGCTCTCTAAGTGCATGTGCTGTGGCACTTCGTCCCATTTCACCGTAAACCCTGCCCCGTGGCTGCAGAACACAGAATCGGGGGTGTTTAAAACATCGGCTTCGGCATTATAACCGATGGATTCAATAATGCTTTCAGCATTTTTACACTTGCCATAACCACAGAATTTGCAGGTAATTCTGCCTTTTCCGTGGGTATACCCAATCATTTGTTGTCCGTAATTTCGGATGGCTTCGGCAGGTGCAGTGCCCTTGATTTTTGTTAAATCACCGCCCAAATGGGAGATGGAAAACTGTGCACCCAACATATCAAGGTCTGTCATGGCCTTGCCCACGTTTTCGGCAGGAACTTCAATCACAAATTCATAGTATGGCTCAAGCAAAGCGCTCTGAGCCTGCATTAAACCCTGACGAACAGCGCGGTAAGTCGCCTGACGGAAATCGCCGCCCTCTGTATGTTTTTGGTGTGCCGCACCTGATTTTAAGGTGATTTTAATATCGGTAATGGGCGACCCTGTCAAAGTGCCCAGATGTTGCTTTTCCATTAAGTGCGTCAAGATAAGTCGTTGCCAGTTTTTATCTAAAACGCTCTCGGGGCAATCAATTTCAAACTGCATCCCCGTGTTTTCGGGCAAGGGCTCGAGAAGCAGATGCACCTCTGCATAATGGCGCAGGGGTTCAAAATGACCCACGCCCTCCACAGTGTTGACAATGGTTTCTTTATAAACAATGCGGCCTTCTTCAAACTCCACGTCCATCCCGAAACGAGTTTTGACTAAATCTTTTAAAATTTCAAGTTGAATTTCACCCATCAGTCTGATTTGGATTTCGCCAAGTTGCTCATTCCAAGTGACTTTCAGCTGGGTTTCTTCCTGCTCTAGCTGACGGAAATTTTCTAAAGCCACCGAGGGCATAACGCCTGCGGGCAGAATCACCCGATAGGTAAAAATCGGCTCTGCTGTTAGTGCAGAAGCGTTTTTCTCAAAGCCAAGCCCCTGCCCTGCCGCTGTCAGTTTCGGACCTGTCACAGCGCAAACGGTGCCGGGGAACACTTCCTCTTCAGTTTTATATTTTTCGCCGGAATAAATGCGGATTTCATTGACTTTTTCACTTGTTTCCCCATCGGTTACAAGCGTGCTTTTCACTTTCAGACTACCGCCCGTGATTTTCATAAACGTCAGGCGGTTGCCACGGTCGTCCTGACCGATTTTAAACACTTTCGCACCAAAAATTGCCATGGCCTTGGCAGGCAAAGTCAGGCGGTCGAAGGCCTTTAAAAAGAAAGAGACGCCCTCCATCTTCAGTGCGGACCCCGAAAAACAAGGATACAGATGACGGTCGCAGATCGCCTCAGCAACGCTTTTCTCCGTAATCTTACCTTCCAGCGCCTCTTCCATCAGCGCTTCACTGCAAAGGGAGAGTTCATCACAAAGAGTTTCAGTCTTCTCCGTAAAATCAACAAAATTGCCGCCGAATTCTGCTTTCAGTTCGCTGATAACGCGCTGTTTATCGCTACCGGTTAAATCCAGTTTATTTATAAAAACAAACACAGGAAGATTGTGTTTTGCCAGCATATCCCAAAGAGTTTTGGTGTGGCTTTGAATGCCATCGGTTCCGCTGATGACTAAAATCGCATAATCCAAAACAGAAAGTGTACGCTCTGCTTCTGCGGCAAAATCCACGTGTCCGGGCGTGTCTAAAAGAGTCATCACAGTTTCTTCCAGACTGATCACCGCCTGCTTTGAAAAAACAGTAATGCCTCTTTTGCGCTCGATTTCATTTGTGTCCAAAAACGTGTCTCCGGTATCCACGCGACCAAACTTTCGAATCTCCCCCGCTGTATATAAAAGACCTTCAGAGAGGGTTGTTTTGCCTGCGTCCACGTGAGCCAGAATGCCAACAGCAATTCGCTTCATTTCAAACGCTTACGACAAAAACTTGTTGCCGCCTTTCTTTTCCACTTTCTTTTTGTTGCCCTGCTCATCCATAATGTAGGTGTTGCTCAGGGTGTTTTCCATCCCTTGACGGAATTTTTGAATATAGGCCGCGCGAAGTTTTGCCTGTTCTTCTTTTTCTTCGTCAGTCAGACCTTCTTCCCTTGACTTTTTAGCAAGGGCATTAATTTTTTTAATCAGTTCTTCCATGGTTATCTCCTAAATTTATAAATTCATTAGTGTTTCTGTGTTCTCTTCCGAATATTCGATTTCAGAAGAATACAGCCGAACAATTTCCACCATATCCTCTAAAGTCAGAGTGCCTTTTTCTTGTTTGCAGTTTGCCCAAAGGGCGCCAATAACATAACAACTTACAAGGGCAAAGCGTACCCGTTTTTCATACTCTCCGTCCCACATTGCATCAGTCAGATGACGGAAGATGAAATAAACACAAAGTTGCTCAAAGGGGATGGCAAAGGCCTCATCCCGAAAGATTGTTTCGTCAAAAGTAAAGCCATCTAAAGTAGTCAGACAATCTGTCCACGCTTCATCCAACCGTTCCAGCGAAAGATAGGTTTTTTGCAAGGTTTCTAGCGAGAACGAAAAGGACAGGCCAAACTTCTTTGCCAGAGAGCAAAAACGGTCGTAGATGGTTTTTTCGCGCTCCTGCAGGATGTAAAAAATCGTATCACGGATGGCAAAGAATGCCTCTTCCGAAAGGTCGGTATCCCGCGGGAGAGAAATCTTGAACTTTTCCTGCTCCGTCAGGATAATCCGCGCCGCTTCCTCACAGCATAAACCCAAACCTGTTTCCACGGCATTTTCATAAAAATTACGAAAACGGGGATGCAGGCGGCAAATGTCGCAAAGCACATTTTCACCACATTCGATAATCAGTTCGCAAAGACCGTCTTCCTGCAAAAACGGGCATCTATCCCCCGGACCTAAAATAAAGTGGGGGTCTTCTCCCTCAATGTGCTTACGGATTGTATCGCCCATAGGCGTCTCTATTGCCTCGTAGCGTGCCATAGTTTCTGCATCTATATCAATTTCCCAACCAACGCAACAAGAATGGCGGCAACGGTCTGCAATACAGTTAAATTTATGATAATAATTGGGGTACAGTTCCTGCATTATAACTCAACACCTAAAAATTTCTTTGCTAAAATACCAACACCGAAAGAAACGATGGCAACGCCGATGCTGATTAAGGACATTTCCAAGAATCTGGGGCGGAATTTTTCGCTTTTAGCAACAGAAATATAGTATGTAAATCCTGCGATGATTAAAACAACGATGCAAAGCATCACAGCAAGAGCGGTCATATATTGTTCGTTGCCGAGAAGCAGATACGGAAGCACCAAAAGTGCAACAGTCACAAGGTAGGCAACGCCCGTGTAAGTACAGGACTTAAAGGCATCGGTTCTGCCTTCACTTTTTGCCGCCAAAAATTCACTGGACGCCATAGAAAATGTGGCAGAAATACCCATAATAAGACCGGCAAGAGCAATCAGGCGGGTGTTCTGCATAGCAAAGGTAAAACCTGCTAAAGAACCTGTCAGTTCCACCAGCGCATCATTCATACCCAGCACCATACTGCCCACATACTGCAAACTTTCTTCATCCAGAATTTCAAGCAGTGCTTTTTCGTGCTCTTCTTCCTGTGCGCGAATGGAAGCGCTTTCTTCCACTTCTTTTGCCAGCAATTCATATTCTGACTGGGCGTTTGTTTCACCGTTTTCCATCAGTTTCACCGCAAAGGTAAAACCTAAAATGCGGGCAATCCATTTATATTTGAAAACCTTGCGCTTTTCGGGTTTCATTTCAACGCCCGTATAACGCTTCCAGATTTCATAATGCGCCTTTTCTTCCCTTGCCAAACGAAGCAAGGTTTCTTTATTTTCATCACCTTTGGCAAACTTGGCGATTTCAGCATAAATCACGCTTTCCGTCAGTTCGCTCTGCTGCATTTTCTTCACGATTTTCAGTGCTTCTTTTGAAAGTTCTTTTGCCATAATAGCCCCTCCAATTCAATTCAAGAATATCCTATTTTATATTATACCACCATTTGCCATTTTTTTCAACAATTATCTCCCCTTGAAATTTGTTTTTATTTGTAGTAAAATAGAGACATTGCAAAAAAGAAAAGGATGAAAAACTTGGAAAACTTGTGGATTTATTTAGTTGTGATTTATGCCCTCTTAAAAGGCGGCAGGGAATGTATGAAAAAAGCCGCCCTGAAAAAATCGGGTGCTAATGAAATATTGTTTTTTTACACCTTCATCGGCTTTTTGATGACGCTGCCCCATATCAAGGTGGCCTTTGCTTTAAGCGGCACACAGATTTTTTATGCATTCTTAAAATCCGCCGCTTGTTGCATCGCTTGGTTGTTCTCTTTAGCGGCTTTAAAGCGGATGTCTTTGAGTCTTTACAGCGTTATGGATTTAGGTCGCATGGTCTTCTCCACCGCTTTGGGTGTGTTCGTTTTAGGAGAAAGTTTTACCTGGCAAAAGTGCATCGGCGTTCTGCTTGTTATCACAGGTCTTTTGCTTGTGAACTTAAAAAAGAACAAAGGAAGCGGCGGTAATGCCACCCTCTTTGCTCTCTTTGCGGTTTTAATGAACTGTCTGTTTAACGCCATCTCGGGCACGCTGGATAAAATTCTGATGAAGAGCATTCTGCCCCAGCAGTTGCAATTTTGGTTTATGCTTTTTATGTGCATTATCTATGGCATTGTGCTCTTAGTGCGTCGCGAAAAAATCTCCATTAAATCCATTAAAACAAACTACTGGATTCCCTTGATGAGTCTTTCCCTTGTGTTCGGCGATTTGCTTCTGTTCCGTGCCAATGCCATGCCGGAAAGTCAGGTGACCTTGATGACGCTCATCAAACAATCCTCCGTCATTGTGTCCGTTCTCTCCGGCTGGTTGATTTTTAAAGAAAAGAATATCCTTTATAAACTGCTCTGCTCGTTGATTGTTATCGCCGGTATCTTAGTGCCGCTTGTATTTTAAATAAGACATAAAAAAAGCCAACATCCGATTTGGATGTTGGCTTTAATTTTTTATTATTCAATCGGATTACCGTCTTTATCAAACAGCGGCAAGGGCGCCAGATAGGTAATATCTGTTCTTGCGATGGCATCGCCTTCAGCCAGCACCGCCATTTTGCCCACGATGTTACCGCCCACCTGATTGATGAGGGTTTCAAGGGCTGCTAAAGATTCACCGGTACTGATAACATCATCCACGATCAGCACACGCTTACCGCGCATTGCATCTGCTTCATCGCCGCCTAAGCAGAGAATCTGCACATGGTCGGTGGTGATAGAATCAACCTGAGTGGTAATCACATTCTTCATGTAGAGTTTAGGACCTTTTCTGGCAACAATGTAATAGTTGTTGCCGGACTGTCTTGCCATTTCGTAAAGAAGCGGAATACCTTTTGATTCTGCTGTGATTAAAATGTCAAACTCCGGTGCCTTGGCAAGGAGTGCTGCTGCCGCTTTTTCGGTCAGTTCCACGTCGCCAAACATAATGAATGCGCCGATATATAAATTTTCATTCAGCGGGCACAGGGGTAAATCCCTTTTAACACCTGCTATATCAATGGTATATGCCTTATCCATTTGAAATGACTTCCCTTCAAAAAGAATTCAGAATTATCTTATGCTAAGCCCATAACTTTTAATGCGATATAAGCAGCAAACAGAACAACGGAAATCCACATTACACCGCTGATGTCTTTTGCTTTACCACACAGAAGTTTCAGGATTACCCATGCTAAGATACCAAACATAATACCGTTAGCGATGGAGTAAGTCAGGGGCATCATAACGATAGCTAAGAATGCGCCGATAACGTCAGCAGCATCGCCATCAAAGTCTACCTTCTTAACAGAAGACAGCATTAAGAGTGCAACGTACAGCATTGCAGGAGTGGTTGCAAAACTGGGGATTGCCAGGAAGATAGGAGCAAAGATGATAGCAATCAGGAACATAACTGCAGTTGTCACTGCGGTCAGACCGGTTTTACCACCTGCTGCTACACCAGCACTGGATTCTACGTAACTTGTTACGGTAGAAGTACCCAGACAAGCACCAACAACAGTACCAACAGCGTCAGCCATCAGCGCGCCACCGGCTTTGGGCAGTTCGCCGTTTTCATCCAGCAGATCGCCCTTCTGAGCAACGCCGATTAAGGTACCAACGGTATCGAAGATATCGGTGTATAAGAATGTGAATACAACGATTGCAAAACTAAAGAAGTTTTTGCCGATGAATGCAAAGTCAAATTTGAACAGTGCAGGTGCTGCAAAGTTTGCTTTGATTGCGTCCCAAGACAGGTTGGGGATTACGGAGTAAACGCCAGCTGCGGGATCAACTACATACCAGCCAACCAGTTCAGCAACGATACCCAGTACCCATGTGATGAGGATACCCAGCAGGATGCCGCCGGGCACTTTGAAGTACTGCAGAACGCCGATAATTAACAGACCAACCAGAGCTAAAACAACGCCAGGAGATGCCAGACTACCCAGAGCAACGGTGGTTGCGGGGTCAGCAACAACGATTTTAGCGTTGATTAAAGCAATGATTGCGATGAACAGACCAATACCGGCAGTGATACCGTATTTTAAGTTGTTCGGAATTTTGTTAACCAGAGCTTCACGGAATTTGAAGATTGAAAGAATCATGAAGATGATACCTTCAATTAAGATTGCGGTCAGAGCAACTTCATAAGAATAGCCCATAGCACCACAAACAGTGAATGCAAAGAATGCATTGAGGCCCATACCGGAAGCCAGAGCTACGGGGTAGTTAGCAAAGAATGCCATACACAGAGTAGCAATTGCAGCGGAAAGAGCGGTTGCCATGAATACGCCTGCAGCAGATGCGCCGGGGATGCCACCCAGATAACCGGGGTTAACTGCCAGAATGTAAGACATTGCTAAGAATGTTGTGATACCGGCAATGATTTCGGTTTTGACACTACTGCCACGTTCTTTGATTTTGAACAGTTTTTCCAAAGTGATTCCTCCTTAAAATTAGAAATCTTGTGTGCTTTGTTTTTTCAAAACACTATATGTTGATTATAACACATACAAAAACAAAAAACAACTTTATTTTTTCTAAAGTTGTTTTTCATTTTATATAAAATTTAGTTTAAATTTTTGGTAATTTTGACAAAATGTGATTTTTATATACCACCGCCACCGCGGTTACCGCCGAATTCGCAACCTTCTATATGGTCGTGACCATAATACCATCTGCCATGACGATAGCCATAATGTGGCGGACAGTTGGCACAATCGCCGTCACATCTGCCGTTATGTTTTTTCTCCGACTCTCCCCAATCAAAAAAGGAAACGCCCTTAGCAGTATCCTCATCGTCGCCAAATTCATCATCAAACTCGTCGTCAAACGCTGCCACTCCCACAGGTTGAACCTTGGCGGAATGTTTCTTAATATAATAGGCAATCCCGCCCGCAACACCAATCAGAACAAGCACAAGCAGAACCCAGAAAACAATCGGATAAAGCACCATAATGTATATCGGCAATCCGATCAGTGCCAAAAATCCCACCAGTGTTTCAACGGACTTATCTGTCCCATATTTACTTCGACGTCTCATCAAAATCTCCTCCTTTTTGATATTTTAAGTATAACATTCAACCTGTCCTATAAAACGGACTGTGCTCTCGTTTTAACCGTGATTTCGGGCCAAAAATGTTACAATTGCTACGAAATTGTTAAAAAAGTTTTAAAAACGGTTGACTTTTTTGTTATTTTCGAGTATAATGAACATTGTAATATTGTTTTACAAAAGATTTTTGGAGGAACATTTATTATGCATATACAGAAGAAACTGGCTGTGCTGGTTGCAGTTTTAGCGCTTGTTTTAAGCCTTTCTGCCCCGGTTGTCAGTGCAGAATCTTACCCTTGCATCGGTGTTGTTACAGCTTATTCTGTTAACATCCGCTCCGGCGCAGGCACAAACTTTGAAATCGTTGACCGTGTTGATGCCGGCATCACAATGGATGTTTATGCTCGCGTTAATAACTGGTATAAAATCGGTCTTGGCGGCGGCAAAACCGCTTTCATCTGTGCCGATTATGTGAGCATTCGTCCCGAAGATGTGGCTGCCCGTGGTCAGTTTACCGGCGGCAACAGAATCGTGCAGATTGCAAAGCAGTATCTGGGAACGCCCTATGTATACGGTGGTTCTTCTCCCTCCGGCTTTGACTGCTCCGGTTTCACATCTTTCGTTTACCGTCAGATGGGTTACACTTTAAATCGTGTAGCACACGACCAGCTGGCAAACGGTATCCCCGTTAACAAAAACGAACTGCGCCCCGGCGACTTGGTTCTGTTTAAACGCGCTGGTAATACATACGTTCATCACGTTGGTATTTATGTTGGCGACGGTATGCTGATTCACTCTCCCCAGACAGGCGATGTTGTTAAATACACAAGCATCGTAAGCGGTTATTACAACGATTGTTACTATGCTGCAAGAAGAATCATCCGATAATTAAAAAAATAAAAGAGCAACCGATTTGGTTGCTCTTTTTTTATGTCTTTTTATAAAAATGTTTTGATTTGCTCCACCAATTCTTTCGGATTCAGTCGTTCGTAAAAGGCGTGACCGATAGCATCTAATAAAACAAAGCGAAGACCTGCATCGTCCATTTTCTTATCGAGTAAGATGGTTTCTTCCCAACCATCAGGCAGTTTCACCTCCGTCGGCAAGTCGAATTGTTTGATAAGATTGGTAATAGCGCCAACATCCTCTGTTTTGATTAAGCCTTTTCTCTCGCTGAGTTTTGCCGCCAGCACCATACCGATTGCTACAGCCTGACCGTGAGTATAGGTTTTAAAACCAAAGACCTTTTCGATCACGTGACCTAAGGTATGCCCAAAGTTTAACAGCATACGGTCTCCCGTATCGTGCTCATCTTCTTCCACCAGTTTCCGCTTAGCATCACAGCAAGTGAAAATCACGTCTTCAAGCGTTTCGGAAAGCGCCCTGCGACTTCCCTGCTCTGCCAGATGCGAAAACAGGTTTTTATCGCAAATACAACCGTATTTAATCACTTCTGCCATACCATCGGCAAAATCTGCATCAGGCAGACTGGCAAGGGTTTCGGGATCAATCAATACCAATTTGGGCTGATAAAAACTACCTACAAGATTTTTACCCGCAGGCACATTCACACCTGTTTTACCGCCAACGGAACTATCCACCTGAGCCAAAAGCGTTGTGGGAATTTGAATAAAGGGAATGCCACGATACAAGGTTGCGGCAAAAAAGCCCGTTAAATCACCAATCACACCGCCACCTAAGGCAACCGCCACATCGGAACGGGTCATCCCGAAATCAAAAGCGGCCTGATACAACCTTTGTGCACTTTCCAAACTCTTAGAACCTTCACCGGCCGCAAAGCTGACAACTTTTACATCGTATCCTTCGGCAATCAAGGACGCCTTAACTCTATCAGCATAAAGACCACCCACCGTATCATCGGTGACAATCAAAGCCCGCTCTGCCTTGCAAGTCGCGGCAATCCGCGCGCCACAGGCTTCCAAAATGCCTTTTTCTATTAAAATATCGTAACTTCTTTCACCAAGTGAAACCTGAAGTTTTCGCATTATCTCATCTCCTAATCAGGATACAAACCGTCGGAATCACAGTTCACGACCCACAACCTCCGCCATACGCGCAAGTTTCTTGGTCAGGTCGCCAAATGCATCGGGTGTGATGGACTGCGGACCATCGCATTTTGCATTTTTGGGATCGTTGTGCACTTCAATCATAAGTCCGTCGGCACCTGCCGCAACAGCCGCCATGGCAAGGGGCTCAACCATCCAATGCATACCCGTCGCGTGGGAAGGATCAACCAAAACGGGCAAATGACTCATTTTCTTGATGGCAGGAATGGCGCTTAAGTCCAAGGTGTTGCGAGTGTAAGATTCAAAAGTTCTAACGCCACGTTCACACAAAATCACGTTTTCGTTGCCGCCTGCCATAATATACTCAGCGGACATCAGCCATTCTTCCAATGTGGAGGACATACCGCGTTTTAACAGAATCGGTTTCTTGGTTTTGCCCAGTTCTTTGAGCAAGTCAAAGTTCTGCATATTACGGGCGCCCACCTGAATGATATCCACCGCAAAATCAAAAAATTCCACATGTTTGGGGGACATAATTTCAGACACGATAGGAAGTCCTGTTTCTCTCTTTGCTTCCTGCATCAGTTCCAGCCCTTCAAACTGCATGCCCTGAAAGGCATAAGGGGATGTTCTGGGTTTGAATGCGCCACCACGCAAAAAGCCCGCACCTGCGGCTTTTACGCGTTTTGCCACATCAATAATCTGCTCTTCACTTTCCACAGAGCAAGGGCCTGCAATCAGCGCCAGTTTTTTGCCGCCGATGACTTCCTTGCCAATGTGAATCACGCTATCTTCAGGATGGAACTTGCGATTTGCCTTTTTAAAGGGCTCGGAAACACGCATCACGCGTTCTACATCGGGGTTCAGTTCCAAAACACCTGCATCGATTTCCGATGTATTACCCAAGATGCCCAGCACCGTGCATTCAACGCCTTCGTTGACCTGCACATCCATCTCCATTGATTTAAAATTTTGCACCAAAAGGCGTATGCTTTCTTCGGTTGCCTCAGGTCTCATAATAACAATCATGATCTCGTTTCCTCCTTTGATCACAACATACATAAAAACAATCTATATGTATTAAGTATATCATTTTCCTGCATTTATTGCAATCCTCTCCAATAAAAAAACCTCTGAATGTTGACATTTTTCGGGATTCTGCTATAATAAATAACGAAACACAAAGGAGATGTCTATAATGAATACCGGTACAGTGAAATGGTTTAATAATGAAAAAGGTTACGGGTTTATTGCCGCGGATTCGGGAGAAGATATATTCGTCCACTACTCCGCTATTATATCCGAAGGATTTAAAACTCTGCCCGAAGGTCAAAGGGTGACCTTTGAAATAGAAGATAGTCCAAAGGGAAAACAAGCGGTGAATGTATATCCTGCATAATAAAAAGGAGAGCAGATTTCTGCTCTCCTTTTTTGTCACTATAACCGCAGACAAGCATATACTAAAACTGAGGATATATCCCCTATTCATCAATTGGGAGGAACTTTTATGTTTAACTGCTGTAACAACCAGACAACAAACACATCTGCAATCAAGGAAGCCGTTCGCGAGGCCAGAGCCGCTGCTCAGTGTGCCTGCGAAGCAGCACGCCGCGCCGAAGCCGCTGCTTGCGAAGCCAAAAAGGCTGCTCAGTGTGCAGAGGAAGCCGCTCATCGTGCCGAATGTCTGTTAGAAGATTATCTGGCTACCACCGGCTCCGGCTGTCACTGTCATTGCTAAAAGATAAAAAAGAGCCACCGCAAACGCGGTGGCTCTTCTATGTTTAATACTTATTTAACCGTAACTGTCACCGATGCAGATTTATTTCCGCCAACAGCCTTAACCGTAATTTTGGCTGTTCCGGTGCCAACAATGGTCACAACGCCATCTTCCGTCACCGTCGCCACTGATGTTTTCGATGATGCCCAGATGATAACATCGGTATGTTCTTCCGGTGTAACGGTCAGCAGGTTTGTTAAATCCAGAACATCACCAACCGAAGCCGACAGTTTTGTGGAAGACAGTTTAACGGTTTTCGCCGGAACAACAACATGCATTTCAAAAATTTCTTCAACACCTGTTCCTGCGATATAGGCACGGATATAGGCAACACCATCGCCTTTAGCAGTTACTTTACCTTTATCGGTAACAGTTGCAACGCTTTCATCAGAGGATTCCCAACGGATAACATCTTTGGTTTTAACAACCTTACCGTTTTCTTCATAGTACGCATACGCTTTTAAGGTTACATACTTGCCAACTGCCAGTGCATTATTACCCGTCACATCAATGCCTTCGGGCATACGGGCAACAGTCACGGTAACTGTCGCTTTTTTCTTACCTGCAACAGCATTAGCTGTAATTTTAGCAGTACCTTTGCTGATTGCGGTGACAACACCGTTTGCATCAACGGTGGCAACACTTGTGTTAGAAGACGTCCAGAGGATGTCATCTGTGTTGTCAAAGGGTGCAATTGTCAGAGTTTCAGAAAGGTCGATAACACCGTCTTCGTAAACAGTCGCCTTGGTAGATGCAAATTTCAAGGTTTTAACGGGAACAGCAACATTCACATCAAAGGATGCTGCAATCTCAGTGCCATCGATGTATGCACGAATGGTTGCAATGCCGGCACCCTTACCGGTTACCTTACCTTTGGAAACAGTAGCAACGGATTCATCAGAACTCATCCAACTGATAACATCTTTCGTCTTAACTTCTTTGCCATTTTCCATATAATAAGCATAGGCTTTTAAGGTGATGCTCTTACCCTGTGCAACAGCAGAATCGCCGGTAATCACAATGCCTTCCGGCTCACGAGCAACTGTAACGGTAACAGATGCGGTTTTACCTCCAGCAACAGCTTTTGCGGTAATCTTAGCACTACCTGTTGCAATCGGTGTTACAACACCATTTTCGTCAACAACGGCTACACTTTCCTTGGAAGATGTCCAGATAATATCATCTGTATTATCGAAAGGAGAAACTGTCAGGGTTTCAGAAAGGTCAAGTTCATGACCCACATAAACCGTTGCTTTGGTAGATGCAAATTTCAGAGTTTTAACGGGAACGGCAACATTCACTTCAAAGGTTGCTTCTATGTCTGTACCTGCAAGGTATGCTGTAATAATGGCAATACCGGCATTTTTACCGGTTACCTTACCATTAGAAACGGTTGCGACAAAATGATCGGAACTCATCCAACTAATTGTATCCTTCGTCTTAACAACCTTACCGTTTTCTTCGTAATAAGCATATGCTTTCAAGGTGATGCTCTTGCCCTGTGCAACAGCTGTAGCACCTTCAATAACGATGCCTTCCGGCTCGCGAGCAACTGTCACGGTCACCGTGGCGGTTTTGTTACCCGCAACAGCTTTTGCAGTAATTTTGGCAGTACCTGTTGCAATCGGTGTTACAACGCCGTATTGGTTGACCCGTGCAACAGTTTCATCAGATGATGTCCATTCAATTGTATCGGTATGCTCAGAAGGTGCTATATTTAACTCATAGAACAATGAAAAGCGATTGCCAACATAGGCCGTCATTTTAGTTGATGCAAATTTCAGACTTGTAACAGGTGCTGCAACACTCACTTCAAATTCTTCATAAATATCGGTACCCGCAATACGTGCTGTGATTGTGGCCGTTCCAATACCCACGCCTGTTACCTTACCACCTGAAACAGTAGCAACAGACACATCAGAACTACTCCATTCGATAGCATCGCTTGTTTTCACTATTCTGCCATTTTCTTCATAATATGCGTAGCCTGTTAAGTTTATTGTCTTACCCAGAGAAACTGCACTTTCCCCTTCGATTGCCACATCCATTTTACGCATAACGGTGACTTTGCAAAGTGCAGTTGCATCGCCATCTTCCGTGGTAACTCTGATGTTTGCCATGCCTGCCGATTTCGCTGTTACAACACCGTTTTCATCAACGGTTGCAACCTTCTTGTTGGAAGAAGTCCAGAGAACTTTCTTATTGCTTGCATTGCTCGGCCGAACCGTTGCGATCAATCTTGTCGTTTCGTCTTTCAGCAAGGTAACGGATGTTTGATTCAGAGAAACACCTGTCACAGGAATAACCGCTGTACCTGAAACCGTACACTTTCCTGTGCTTTCTATCCCATCATTAGGCGATTTTGACAAACCATAGGTAATCGTTGTTCCATTTAACACGAAACCGAAGATATAGCCTGTTGATGTGTTTGGTTCGTAAACTGTTTTGGGACTTCTTCCGCTGAGAGTGATGCTCTTTATCTCCTGCGGGGTGTTGAAATAGAGTCTGCCTTCATATAATCCCAAACTGGAAAAGCAACCAATCCAGTAGCTATAGGGCTCATCCCATACATTCCACACTGTATCGATTTCGTACAGATTGGTTTCCGCTTCAGTTGCAATGTTTTTCTTTACAATATAACCACTACTGTCATAGTTATAGTCGTCGGGTTTAATATAATACCAGTTTCCTTCTGCTGCGACAATGGCGCTATCAACATCATACCAGAAGGAATAGTCGAAGCGGTCATTGGTTGCCGCATTGGAAGCCACCCAATCATAATGAGGTCTGCGGTAATAGGCAGGGTCGGAAATTGCATCATCACTGAGCAGGAAGAACACGTGTCTGACTCTGCCCAGCCTGTCGGGTACGGGATCATCCCAGGTAACATCCACGTGGTACCAACTACCATCAATTTTAACCAGATTCCAAGCATGATTCATAGCTCTGCTGCTGGCAAGCTGGCAAGGAATCCCCAGTTCCGTCATAATTTCTTTAAATGCCTCTGCATAGGCCTGACAAACGCCCGTTTTATGTTCAAACATACCATCTGCGCTGTAAATGGAATAGGTCTCATCGTACTCATAATTCAAAACCATATAATCGTGCACAACCAGCGCTTTTTCCATATCAGACATAGATTCATCAACACAGGAGAGGATTCTTTGTTTTTCTTTTTCAATTTCTGTGTTGTTCGCTCTGGTGGCGAAAAAGGAAACGGTGGGTTCAGCGTACTCAAAATAGATGAAAAGACCGTTTTCATCGGCAGAAATGCTGTAATCTGCCAGTCTTTTAATGCTGTTTTCATTTTCGTTTACAACATCAAGCAGAAGCATCTCTGCTTCTTCTCCTGTGAGCGAAAATACAGTCAAATCTATGCTTGCCTGCTCTTCTAAAATAGCATTTAAAAGAAGACCTTTTACAAAAACCGTTTCATCGCAACAGTTTGGTTCTGTTACAGAAACTTCTTGCGCTTGCATCTCAGTTTCTGCGCTCGCCATCGGCACAAAAGATAGCATCATAAGAAAACTAAGACATAGACTAACAAAGCAGAAAAACTTTCTTTTCATAACAATCACCCTTTAAAATATGTGGACAACAATACTATTTTCCTCTACTGTTATTATATCACTCCCCTATGTAAAAGTCAATTTTTCCCGCTATTTTCACACAAAAAAGAGCCACCGCAAACGCGGTGGCTCTTTGCATTTAGGTTAATTGCAATTAGATACCTAACTTATTCTTTCTGATCTGTTCAGTTTCAGTGAAGTTGGTAGTTGCAACATGACCCGGCAGAGGCAGGATCTTTTCGTGGATTGCATCGATGATCCATTCTTTCTGCGGGAAGAATGCATTTTCCAGTTCGTGACAGGGAGTGATCCAGTTCTGTGCACCGACAACAACCGGAGGAGCATCCAGGTAATCGAATGCCATTTCGGTGATGTTCTGAGCGATGGTGTTCAGGGCAGAACCTCTGGTACAAGCATCACTAGCCAGAACGATACGACCTGTTTTCTTAACAGATTCTAAAACTTTTTCGTAGTTGAAGGGAACGATGGTTCTAGCGTCGATAACTTCAGCAGAAACACCATATTTTTCTTCCAGTTCTTTAGCTGCATCAAGAGCACGGTACAGGGTTGCACCGATGGTCAGGATGGTAACATCCTTACCTTCTTTCTTGATGTCGGGTTCGCCGATGGGCACTTCATAGTAACCTTCGGGAACGCCACCTTCGTGGAACTGTTCGCCTACATCATAAATTCTCTGGCTTTCGAATACGATAACGGGATCGGTACCGTTCAGAGCAGAGTTCATGATACCTTTAGCATCGTAAGGAGTTACGGGGAATACAACTTTCAGGCCGGGTACGTGAGCACACATACTGGTCCAGTCCTGAGAGTGCTGAGCGCCGTACTTAGAACCAACGGATACACGGATGATTACGGGCATTTTCAGAACGCCTGCACTCATGGACTGCCATTTAGCCAGCTGGTTGAAGATTTCATCACCACAGCAGCCGATAAAGTCACAGTACATGATTTCAGCGATAACACGACCGCCGCTCATTGCGTAACCTACTGCAGAACCTGCGATTGCAGATTCGGAAATGGGAGAGTTGAAGAATCTGTGGTAAGGCAGAGATTCAGTCAGACCCTGATATACAGCGTAAGCGCCGCCCCAGTCACGGTTATCTTCACCGTAAGCAACTAAGGTCGGATCTTCGTAGAATTTATCAATGATAGCTTCGAACAGACCGTCACGCAGCTGGTAAACCTTGTTTTTGGAAACGGGTTTGCCGTTCTTGTCGATACCGAAACGTTCTTTCTTCGCGATCTTCTGAACTCTGGGGTTTTCTTCTTTCGGGATCAGAACGTCGGGTTCACGATCTTCCATCTTAGCGATCTTTTCGTTGGAGAACATCATATCAGCAATGATGCCGGGGTTCTTCTGCAGGTCCATTCTGGGAGAAACGCTGTCGTCGATAGCCAGTTTAACGATCTTCATCATACGTTCTCTGATGTCTTCACGCATAGAAGCAAAATCGTCAGATTTAGCAACTTTAGCTTCAACCAGTTTCTTTTCGTAGTTAACCAGAACGTCATGCTCTGCCCATTTTTCAACCTCTTCCTTAGTTCTGTAAGTAGAAGCGTCAGAGGGAGAGTGACCGGTCATTCTGTAGGTCAGAGTATCCATCAGAACGGGACCACCCTGGTTGTTCAGAATGTCGATCTTTCTTCTCATTGCATCAATAACTGCCAGCGGGTTGTAACCGTCAACACGTTCTGCATGCAGCTGAGTGGGGCTTACGCCGGCACCAACACGAGCCAGAATGTTGTAAGCCATGGTTTCACCAACGGTCTGGCCACCCATACCGTACAGGTTATTGAAGAAGTTGAAGATGATGGGAAGACCCTTGTTGTGGCCTTCTTCCCACAACTGAGTGATCTGGTCCATGGAGCCCATGTTCAGAGCTTCCCAAACGGGACCACGACCCATAGAAGCGTCACCAACGTTAGAAACAACGATACCGGGTTTGCCATTGATTCTCTTGAACATAGAAGCACCCATAGCGATGGTAGCACTACCACCTACGATAGCGTTGTTGGGGTAAATACCAAAGGGAGTGAAGAAAGCGTGCATGGAGCCGCCCAGACCCTTGTTAAAACCGGTTTCACGAGCAAAGATTTCTGCCAGTGCACCGTAGAGCAAGAAGTCGATAGCCAGGTCTTTAACGTTACCCTTATCTTTTTCTTTGCCTTCTACAACTCTGTATGTAGCACCGTCAAAGAAGCTTTCCATATCGGTCAGCAGTTCTTTGTCGTCTAACTTGTGGATACAAGAAAGACCTTTTGCCAGGATTTCGCCATGGCTTCTGTGAGAACCGAAGATGTAGTCGTTTTTATCCAGCAGATAAGCCTGACCAACAGCAGACGCTTCCTGACCTAAAGATAAGTGAGCCGGACCGGGGTTGTTGTATTCAATACCCTGATATTCGCTCTTGGTTTTGATATCGAGCAGCATCTGTTCGAATTCACGGATGATAGCCATATCGCGGTAAATGCGCAGGAAATCGTCCTTGGAGAAATTCTTGCTTTCATCTTTGATTGTTTTGTTGTACTGGTTTACCGGGATAGGAGAAAATTCCAGAAATCCGGGCTGACGCAGCACATCGGGATCCATAAATTGTGACTTCGGCATAATTAACTTCCTTTCGTTATATAATAATTAAATTTTACAGCTGAAAAATACCTTCTCTTACGATTTCACAAACCGTAGGATGGGGGAATACCAGTTCCTTAATGTCATCGATACGCATTTCGGTTTCAATCATGATACCGGCAGAAACGATGATTTCGGAAGCATAGTTAGCCAGCATATGGCAACCAACCATGCGACGGGTTTTCTTGTCAATTAAAACTTTGCAGATGCCGTTGCCGCCTTCGTTTTCAGCAACATAACGACCGCTGTAGTTCATGGTGATGTTTGCAACTTCAACATCGATACCCTTCTGTTTTGCAGTTTCTTCTGTTTCACCTACGCTACCAACTTCGGGGTTGGTGTAGATAACAGCAGGAATTGCATTGTAGCGCATGATGTCTTTTTTACCTAAGATGTTGTTCACAGCCACTTCTGCTTCGCGGTAAGCGGTGTGAGCCAGCATGGATTTACCGTTAACGTCACCGACAGCATATACGTTGGGGATGTTTGTTTTCATGAAACGGTCGGTTACGATAGCACCACGTTCGGTCAGAACGCCGATGCTTTCCAAGCCAACGCCCTGTGTTACAGCGCGACGACCGATGGACAGCAGAACTTTATCAGCTTTAACTTCTTCCACTTTGCCATCTTTTTCGTAAACAACAGCATCTTTCTTAACTTCAACAACTTTTGCACCCAGTTTGAATTCGATGCCTTTCTTTTCGTAGTTCTTCATCAGAATCTTGGAAATTTCAGCATCAGTGGGGCCTGCAATCTTGTCCATCATTTCCACAACGGTAACTTTGGAACCTGCAGAGTTAAAGTAAGAAGCCATCTCTAAACCGATAACGCCGCCGCCAACGATAACCAGTTCTTTGGGCAGTTCAGCCAGGTCTAAGATTTCGCGGTTAGTTAAAACTGTACCGCCTTCAAAGTTTTCTTTAACGCCGGGGATGGGAGGCATAACGGGCATAGAGCCGGTTGCGATAATCAGGCGGGGTGCGGTGTAACGTTCGTCGCCAACTTTAACAACGATGTCACTACCCTCTTTACCGTCGATTACGCCTTCGCCATCAACAACAGTAACTTTGTTTGCTTTCATCTGCATGCGGATACCGGAAACCAGAGTGTTAACAACTCTTTTCTTTCTTTCCAGTACAGCTGCATGATCAAATTTAACGCCTTCGCAGGTTACGCCGTAATGATCGGAGAAACGAGCATAGTCGTAAATTTTTGCAGAATACAGCAGCGCTTTGGAAGGAACGCAACCTTCGTTTAAGCAAACGCCGCCTAAATTACGCTTTTCAATCAGCAGGGTTTTAAGACCTGCGTGGCCGGCACGTTCTGCCGCCAGATAACCGCCGGGGCCGCCGCCCAGCACGATCAGATCATAAGCCATTGTATTGCCTTCTTTCTATAAAATGTTAATTATTTCGCGAGCAGAACACTGAAGTTTTCCAGGTTAGCTTTCAGTTCCTGTAAGAACTTAGCAGCAGGAGCACCGTCAACTGCTCTGTGGTCGAAGGTTAAGGACAGACCCATTGCAGGATAGTGAACGATTTCACCGTTAACTTCTTTAGCACGCTGAACGATGGTGTCAACACCTAAGATACCGGTCTGAGGAGCATTCAGGACAGGTGTGAAGGATTCGATACCAAAAGAGCCCAGGTTGGTAACAGTGAAGCTACCGCCGTTAAGCAGGTCGGGGCTGATGGTACCGCCCTGGCAAGCGCCTGCCAGTTCTTTGGTTTCTGCACTGATTTCAGCCAGAGATTTCAGTTCTGCGCAGAAGATGTTGGGAACCATTAAGCCACGAGGTGTGTCAACTGCAACACCCAGGTTAACATGATTGAAGATGCGCATTTTGTCATCCAGCATGTTTGCGTTCAGATCTCTGTGGTTTAAGAGAGTTCTGGAAACAGCATACAGAACGATATCGTTTAATGTGATGTTGCCCAGACCCAGTTTTTCTGCATTTGCTTTCAGCTTCTTGCGGTATGCCATGATTTCGGTAGCATCGAAGCTGGTGTTCAGAGTCAACTGAGCGGTAGAAGACAGAGAGTTGTGCATTGCCTTGGAGATAACCTTTCTGATGTTGGTCAGAGGTACATCGGTGAATGCTACGCCTTCTTCTGCTTTCATTGCTTCTGCAACTGCTTCTGCAACGGGGCGTTTCAGATCGCCGGTGCTTACGCGACCGCCGATGCCGGTGCCTTCAAATTTATCATTGCTGCCTGCACCTTCTGCTGCAGCGGCTTTGGTGAATGCTACGCCGCTCTGTGCCAGTGCTTCAACATCACGTTCAATCACGCGACCGTTGGGGCCTGTGCCTTCAGCGAAACGAACATCAACACCCAGTTTTTCAGCGTGGTTCTTCGCTCTGGGAGAAATGAACTGATTGTCTTTTGCGGTAGCGGAAACTGCTACTGCGGGAGCAGCTGCTGCAGCGGGTGCTGCTTCTGCTGCGGGTGCTGCTGCGGGAGCTTCTGCAGGAGCTTCGTCAGCTGCGCCTGCGGGACGGAAAGCGGAAGTATCTTCGCCTTCTTCACCGATAACGCAAACGTTTAACAGACATTCAACATCGTCGCCTTCTTCAAAGAAAACGTCGATTAAAGTACCAGAAACTTTTGCTTCTTCATCGAATGTCGCTTTGTCGGTTTCATAGGTGAACAGAAGATCGCCTTCATTAACTTTGTCGCCCTTCTGTTTGTGCCAAGTTGCAATGATACAACTTTCAACGGACTGACCCTGTCTGGGCATAATAACCGGTGTTGCCATAATTTTCTCTCCTTTATATTAATGTTAAAATTTAAAAACTAGTTCATCATAACCTGACCGCCGGTAACGGGAACCGCCTGGCCGGTTTCATATTCCTGCTCAACAATGTAGAAAATTGCACGAGCCACGTCGATGGGGTTGCAACCACGACGGATGGGGGTTTTTGCTTCGTAGAATTTCTTAACATCAGCAGCGGTTTTTGCGCCGGGCACTTTACCTGCTTTTAAGTACTGTACGAACAGACCTTTTTCAGGATCGGACCACAGGGGACCGTCATAGTAGTTACCGGGGCAGATGGAGTTAACTTTGATATTATATTCAACCAGTTCCAGTGCAAAGCTCTGAGTCAGACCAATGCCGCCGAACTTACCGCCGGCATAAGCAAAGTTCTTATTGGAGCCTTCCAAACCGGATTTAGAGTTAATCTGGATGATATCAAAGAATTTTTCAGGAGCAACTGCGTGCTGAATTTTCATCACGCGGGAAGCATATTTTGCACAGATGTAATAAGCGGAATAGTTGATTTTGGTTACGAATTCAAATGCCTTCATATCCATTTCTTCCAAACTACCTGCTTTTAACACACCTGCGTTACTTACAAAAATGTCAAGACCGCCGAAGCCCTTAACTGTTGCTTCGATCATATCTTCAACAGATTCTTCATTGGAAACGTCAACCTTACAAGCAATAGCACAGTTTGCACCGTTCTTTTTGCAAAGATCTTCTGCAACGCTGTTTGCCAGATCAAAGTTTAAGTCTGCAATCACAACGTTTGCACCTTCAGCAATCATTGCTTCTGCAATACCTAAGCCAAAGCCCTGTGCAGAACCTGTAACGATGGCAATTTTGCCAGCCAGTCTGCCTGCTTCAGCGCCTTTTGCTGCGGTGAAAACACCGAGACCTGCAACTGCAACGCTCTTTTTGCCGGCTAAATTTGCTGCTAAAACTTTTTCAACAACGTTTTCTTCGGTAACGCCGTCTAAAGTTACATCAGCCGCGCCGGTTTCAGCAAATGTCAGAACATCTGCATTCATTGCCGCACGCAGAGCCGGAGCAATTTTATACAATTTCATTGGAATTTCCTCCTTTTATGATGAGATGCAAAAGCATCCATTAAACGTGCACAAACCCAGACCTGCGGCGAGCCGCAAGTCCGGGTAATTGATTCTTATTTATTAGCCAAGAGATAATCTTCAGCTTCTTTGCACCAGATACCGTTGTTCTTTTCAACGATCTTAGCGATTTCAACTAAAACAGGGTCGCCGGAAGTTGCAAAGTCTGCGATTGCAGTCATGGGCATATCAATGTTTAAGTACACCAGTTTCTTACCGCCGGGAATCTTGGGCAGGTTTAAGGTGGTGTCAATGATAGAGTCCATACCACCAACGTGGGTAATCATCATAGCGGGGTTTAACAGACCTTTTTCCATCATCTGAATGGATTCAATCATGTCATCTGTGTTACCGCCACTGGTACCAACGATGTGAGTGGAAGCATAGTGAACATTGTAGAAGTTGAATTCTGCTTTGAATTCAGTGTTGGTAGGACCAGCAAAGAAGTTTAAGCAACCGTCTTTACCTAAGATCTGGTCACCCATTTCAACAACGGGTTTAACGGGAGCAAATACGAATACGTCATCGTAACCTTTGCCGCCGGTCAATTCCATCATCTTGCCAACGGGATCTTCAATGTTGCCTGTATTTAAGTAAATCAGTTCGATACCGTTTTTCTTTGCTTCTTCAACGGTTAAGATGGAAGCTGCACGATCCAGACGAGCCTGGTCGATATCGGTAACAACTAACAGTTTGGGTTTTCTTTCGTTATGGATAGCATAGTCAATAGCGCCGAGACCCATGGGGCCAACACCTGCTAAGATTGCCATGTTACCGCCGATAACGGTACCCATATCGTGAACATAGGAACCTGCGGTGGTGTGATAGTTAGCGTGGAAACCGCCAACGATACAGCTCATAGGTTCAGCAACGGAGCCGTAGAAGAAAGCATCACCTTTGTAAGGCAGCAGGCAACCCATTTCCATAAATTCGTGAGGGATAATAACGTATGTAGAGCTACCACCGATGTGGGGATAAGAATAACCGGGCGCTGCCAGGGAACCTTTGTAGTTAATAGCGGGCTGAATAGCGAAACGTTCGCCTTCTTTCCAGTCGTTCTTCCATTTAGCACCAACTTCAACGATTTCACCACAGAATTCGTGACCGATGATGATCGGGTTTTCAGCGATGTCGTTGGGAACGCGCTTGTGATCTTCACCCTGAATGGATGCTTTGTAAGAGGACATACAAATACTGTCGGAAATAACACGAGCTAAAATTTCGTCGTCTTTAATTGCCGGTAATTCGAATTCCTCTAAGCGCAAATCATTTTTACCATACAGTCTAACTGCTTTTGTTTTCATGTTTACACTCCATTTCCGTCGCTATGCGACTATATATTTTGCTAAAATTAAAAACTTAGTAAAGGATTTTCATACCCGTTTCTTTGGCGGTTTTAAGTAGCGCGCTATCGGGCTTTTTGTCTAAAATCAAAATGTCAACATCTTCGGGTCTGCAGAATGTGTAAGTCATTGTTTTGCCGATTTTGGATGTATCCATCAGTACAATGGTCTTTTTGGCTTTTTGCACCACGTGACGCTTTAATTCATATTCATAGTAACTACCGTTGGTGAAGCCATCCTCTGCGGTGTAACCACTGGCGGCCATAAAAGCAATGTCGATGTTGATGTTGCGAAGATGCTCCAGCGCCCCCGCACCTGACACACACATATTGTTGCGGTTTAATTCTCCACCCACCAGATTCACCGTTGCGCTTTTGTTCTGAGACAGTTCAACGGAAATGTTCACACCGTTTGTCACAACAGAAAAGCGACCTGAGTGAAGGAGTCTTGCCAGTTGCATCATTGTGGAGCCTGCATCAATGAAAATGCTGCGCCCTGCTTCTGCATAAGGTGCGGCCAGTTCTGCGATAGAACGCTTGCCGTCAGAGTTTAAAAACTCACGCTGGGCATAGTCACCTTCCGCATTTTGCAGAACACTGCGGGACAGTTGGGTTAAGGACATTGCACCGCCCTTAATTTTCACCAACTTATGCTCGTGCTCCAAAAAGTCGATATCACGGCGAAGTGTCATAGAAGAAACTTCGGGAAACAGTGCCTCCAACTCGTGCAGGCTGATTTCGCCATGTTGTTCAATAATATCGGAAATTGCCTGACGTCTGTCCTTCAACATTTTCACCGCCTAACGTGTTAAAATGTTAATTTTTTTCATTTCTATGTTATTATATAACATTTTGAGCAAAATGTCAAGCATTTTTCGTAAATAAAATTGCAATTTAGGGCTAAAATTATTATAAGAAGTAATTGCATTTCTTGTGCAATTCTGCTATACTGTATGTAACAACAAAAAAGGAGGCCCTTTTACTATGGAAAAATACGAATGCACCGCTTGCAGTTACATCTACGATCCCGAAGTCGGCGATCCCGAATACGGCATCGAACCTGAAACCTCTTTTGCTGACCTGCCTGAAGATTGGGTTTGCCCTCTCTGCGGTCTCGGCAAAGACGTTTTTGAGGTAGCCGAATAATTTATGTCTAAACAAAACACCACGCCTATATAATAGTACTACAAACTATAATAGGGTGGTGTTTTTTTGTATATTACAACTTGTGAAAAAGCCTATACCTATGATATTTTAGCGCGGGATATTGCCGCACTCTGTTCTGAATACACCTTTTTGCATCCCTTTCCTTTGGGACAATCGGTTGCAGGCAAAACCCTCACCGCTATCCGCTGGGGCGATGGTGAAAAACGGATCTTCTTAAACGGAGCTCACCACGGAACAGAATGGATTACCGCCATGCTCTTAATGCGCATTTTGGAAGAATTCTGCATCGGTTACAGAAGCGGTACATCCATCGCAGGCGTCCACTTCCCCACTTTGTTTCACAAAATCACCTTGGTCATCTGCCCTATGGTGAATCCCGACGGGGTGGAACTTTCCGTAAACGGTCTTTCCGAACTGTTGCCGCCCATCACCAAAACCCGACTGCGCTCTTATAACGGCGGCGAGGATTTTTCAAAGTGGCAGGCAAACCTAAACGGTGTTGACCTTAATCACAACTACGATGCCAAATTTAAAGAGGGCGTTTTCCATCAGCATCAAAGCGGCATTTACAGCCCCGGTCCTACCCGTTTTTCAGGACCTGAGCCCGAAAGCGAGCCAGAAAGCCACGCCATTGCCACCTTTACCCGTGTATTTCTGCCCCACGTTGCTGTGGCGTACCACACCCAAGGCGAAGTGATTTATTATGACTTTTTGGGCAAAAGCACCGAGCAAGGACGGGAAATGGCAAAGGCTATGGCAGAAATCAGCGGCTACGAACCGGATACAACCGAGGGTATGGCATCTTACTCCGGCTATAAGGATTGGGTGATTGATACTTTTTCCATCCCCGCCTTTACCATCGAGGCAGGTCTTGGCGAAAACCCCTTACCCCTATCTCAGTTCGACAAGATCTATCGGGATAATCTCAACATGCTTCTCTATCTGGTTCGGGCTTGATTTTTATTTTGCTTTCTGCTACAATGAACATAACACAAACGAAAAAGAGGGATTCATATGTCTATCGAAAAAGGCAAAGCATATTTTGAACAATTCGGCATGGCGGATAGGGTTTTGGAATTCTCCGTTTCCAGCGCCACCGTGGCTCTGGCGGCAGAAGCACTGGGATGTGAAGAAGCCCGCATCGCCAAAAGTCTTTCTTTTATGGTGGATGATGCCCCCGTTATGATTATCACCGCAGGGGACGTGAAAATTGACAACGCCAAATACAAAGCATTTTTCGGCACCAAGGCAAAAATGCTCTCCCCGGAGCAAGTCATTGAGTTAATCGGCCACCCCGTTGGCGGTGTTTGCCCCTTCGGTATCAATGAGGGCGTAACGGTTTATTTAGACGAATCCTTAAAACGCTTCGAAACCGTGTACCCTGCCTGTGGCAGCGGCAACAGCGCCATCTGCCTGACCATTCCTGAACTGGAAAAGTATGCCGCATTTTTTAAATGTTGGGTGGATGTTTGCAAACCGAAAGAATAAAAACCAAAAGAGCCGTGGTACAAACCACGGCTCTTTTTTTATGCTGTTTTATCCCACAATATCCAACACATCGCCCTCAAAAGTTTCACCCATACGGTCGATGTTGACATAGTTATCGGGCACCTTGCCCACAATCACCGTTTGCACCAGAGGCACTTCCGTTTCCACCTTGGCAGACTGCCTCGTGGTAGGCAACACAAAGCCAACAAAACAGTTGGCTTTTAAGCTGATTTCCAGTTTCGTCTGGTTAATGCCTGCCTCTGTAAATCGGCTGATAAAATCCACAACAACACGACCGTAAGGCATCAGTTCTACGGGAAGATAAGGCCCTAAACCCGACAAAAGCGAACAGCCGCTGACAGTCCCCAAGGGGATGGAAATTTTCGTTTGATGAAGGGCATCAATTTCTTCCTGAATGGCCATAGATGCTTCTGCCTTTAACTGATTGAGTTTCACCATATCCGCACCGGCGAGACTAACACTGCCATCTGCCATCATTGACACCGAGAGAAAATCCTCCGCCTCAGCGTTCTGAAACATGCGGTTAACCGCCCTATGAATGGCCTGTTCTGCCAAAACGCCGGCTCGGTTTTGGGTCTGGTGAACCAAAAGCGGATTAACCACTTTCAAAAAATACAATCCACCTGCCGAAACAAGGGATACAATCAAGCATAACAACAAAAATCCCGAAAACTTTTTTCGCCCAAGTTTGCCGCTTCTGATACGGATTGTTTGCTTTGTGCCCAAGCGCATACTATCCACTCCCCGCATACAATCATATAGCATTATATGCTTCGGGACACAAAAATGTGACTTTAGTTTTGAACAGGTGTAACGCCCCAAATGGCATCACAATATTCTTTAACACTTCGGTCGGCAGAGAAAATCCCCGCCCCCGCAATATTTAACAACGACATTTTGTTAAAGCGCATTCTATCGCCATAAACCGCCTGCACCTGACCTTGTGCGCGGCAATAATCGGAAAAGTCCGCCAGGGTCATATAGGCATCCTGTCCGTGACCCGTCAGCGACCAGATTAAATCGTGGAATTCTGCGCCAAAAGGCGCTCTTTGCAGATACTCAACAGCACGACGCACCAAGGGGTCTTGTTCCATCACCCGTCCGGGCTCGTAGCCTGCTCTCTTTCTTTTCGCCACCTCGTCTGCAGTCATACCGAATAAAAACATATTCTCCTCCCCAACCGCATCACGAATTTCCACATTGGCACCATCCAAGGTACCCAAAGTCACCGCCCCGTTAATCATCAGTTTCATATTGCCTGTACCCGAGGCCTCTTTCCCCGCCACAGAAATCTGCTCGGAGATTTCTGCCGCAGGAATGATCAGTTCGGCAAGAGATACGCGATAGTCTTCTAAGAACACAACCCTGAGCCTGTCGCGGGTGATGGGGTTACTGTTTACCTCTTTTGCAATGCAGTTAATCAGCCGGATGGTTTGTTTAGCCAGCACATAACCGGGCGAAGCTTTTGCCCCGAAAATAAAGGTACGGGGCTGAATTTGCCGCTCGGGATGTTCAAGCAAACTGTGGTATAAAGACAGAATGTGGAGCGCGTTTAAAAGCTGGCGTTTATATTCGTGCAGGCGTTTAATCTGCACATCAAACAAAGAGGCAGGGTCAACTAAAATCCCCGCTTTTTCTCCGATATAGTCAGAAAGCCTGAGCTTGTTTTTCAGTTTGATTTTCTGCAAGGTATCTAAAACCGTTTTATCCCCTGCGAAACCCTTTAACTTTTCAAGTTCTCCCGCATCATGCATAAAACCTTCACCAATGAGTTCTTTAAGGAACGCGGTCAGTTCAGGATTTGCCTGACAAAGCCATCTGCGATAGGCAATCCCGTTTGTGACATTCATAAATTTATCAGGCATAATCAGATGAAAATCGCGGACTACATCTTCCTGCAAAATCTTGCTGTGTAGTGCCGAAACACCGTTGACTTTGTGGCAACAAGCAAGGCATAGATTCGCCATTTTCACCCTGTCGTTTTCCAGGATTTTCATATAGTTGATTTTACCCGTATCACCGCCATATTTCTCCTGCAAAACAAGAAGAAAGCGGCGGTCAATCTCTTTAACAATCTGATACATACGGGGCAAAAGGGACGAAAAGAGAGACACCGGCCAAACCTCCAGCGCCTCGCTCATAATGGTGTGGTTGGTGTAGGAAAGCGTCCTCCCACAAATATCCCAGGCATCTTCCCAGCAGAGCCCATGCTCATCCAAAAGGAGTCGCATCAGTTCGGGCACGCACAGGGAGGGATGGGTGTCGTTAATATGCACCGCCACTTTTTCTGGCAATTTGTGAATATCCGTTTCTTCTTTGAAGAAATCCTTTAAAATGCTTTGGAGAGATGCACTCACCAAAAGGTACTGTTGCTTAAGTCTGAGTTCCTTGCCGCGATAATGGTCATCGGCAGGATACAGCACCTTGGAAATCGCCTCTGCCATAGCATTTTGTTCCATAGCCTTGGCATATTCCCCACGGGAAAATAAATCCATATCCAAACTGTCTTCTGATTTCGCACTCCAAAGCACCAGTTTGTTTACAGCGCCCGAATCATAGCCCGAAATCAGCATATCATAAGGCACTGCCACCACGGTATTTTGGTCGTGATAGGCAATTTTGTGCTCACCATCCTGCCAATATTCTTCCGCCCGACCGCCGAAATGGATGCGGATTTCGTCATCATAACGAGGAGTGAGCCAAACATCGCCACGTTCTAACCAGTTATCAGGAAACTCCATCTGCCAACCATCCACAATCTTCTGCCTGAAAATGCCGAATTCATAGCGAATGGAAAAACCCGTGCAGGCATAACCGCAGGTGGTCATCGAGTCCAGATAGCAAGACGCCAAACGTCCCAAACCGCCATTACCTAAACCCGCATCAGGCTCCGCCTTGCACAGAGATTCAAAAGAGATGCCAAATCCATTGAGCGCCTCAGAAAGAGGCTCTGTTAGCCCCAAGTGAAACACGTGATTTTTCAGTGAGGGACCCGTTAAAAACTCCATCGAAAGATAGTAAACCCGCTTTTTGTTCTGCTCTTTTCGTTTGGCAGAAAAGTGGCTTCGCTTTTCTGACAATCGATTTTTCACCACTTCGCAAACTGCTCTGTAAAACTGGATTTGTGTGGCCTCTTTCGGCTCACATCCAAACCGCCTTAAAAGCACATCCGTCAGTTCTTTGGTCAGGATTTCTTTTTCCGATAACGCCATAGTTTTCTTTGCCTTTCTGCCCGCATACTTTCTTTTTTGCACCGTCGCGGGCAACGGTACCGTTTTATATGGACTGGTAAAGGGAAAGATAGTCTCCCGCTGCTTTGTGCCAACTAAAATCCGCTTCCATATTGTTGCGGATGACCTTTTTTAGCCCTGTTTTATTCTCATAATAAAAGTTAAGCGCTCTGTCCACCGCCCCCAGCATATCGTGAGCGTTGTAGGTGTGAAAGGTAAAACCCTGCCCTTCGCCCGTTTCGATATTGATGGGCGAAACCGTATCATAAAGACCGCCCGTTTCACGAACGATGGGAATAGCACCATAGCGCATGGCAATCATTTGAGAAAGCCCACAGGGCTCGCTTTTTGAGGGCATCAAAAAGAAATCCGATGCCGCGTAGATTTTCGATGCAAGGTCTGTACTGTAACAAATATTGGCGCTCACCTTGCCCGGATAGTCTGCGGCGAGCGCACGAAACATATCTTCAAAGTGCCAGTCGCCCGTGCCGAGCACAACCAGCTGCAAAGGGCGCTCTAAGAGTTCGTGGCGCACAAATTCAACCAACGACAAACCCTTATGCTCCACCAATCGGCTGACCATACCAAAAATCGGCACTTCTTCCTCCTGTTCAAGACCCAGCATTTCACGTAATCTGCGCTTGCCGATTTTCTTGCCTGCCATAGTTTTCACATCATAACGATGGAACAGATGCTCATCTGTATGAGGATTAAAAAGATCCATATCAATCCCGTTAATCACCCCGCAAAATTTGTGGGCTTCTTCATTAAAAACGCTGTCTAATCCCCTGCCATAAAAGGCAGTTTTCAGTTCCTCTGCATAGGTTTTTGAAACAGTTGTCACCCTGTTTGCCGCACGGATACCTGCATACAGACAGTTCACGTCCCCGTTCCAGATGCAATCGGGCATAGTTTCTTCAGAAAACCCTAAAACCTCACCTGCAAAACCTCGGGGAAAGGTGCCCTGATATTCCACGTTGTGAATGGTAAACAGGGTTCTAATCTTGGAAAATCGTTCTTCTGTGCGGTAAAACACATTCAAAAAAAGCGGAATGAGTCCGCATTGCCAGTCGTTTGCGTGAATCACATCAGGGCAAAAATCAATATGCCAAAGCATCTCCAAAACCGCCTTGCAGAAAAAAGCAAACCTCTCCCCGTCATCAAACTGACCATAGACAGACTCCCGCATAAAATAATATTCGTTATCAATAAAAAAGTAGGTCACATCGCCCACTTTCTTATAAAACACACCGCAGTAAAGTTGCCGCCAAGAAAGTGGCAGCGTAAAATCGCAAAGAAAGGTCAGATTCTCCCCCTCTGCCTCTTTAATCTGCTTATAAAGCGGCATCACAACCGCCGCCTCTTCGCCGCTTTTTGCCAGGGCGCGCGGCAGCGCGTAAGCCACATCACCCAAACCGCCGATTTTAGCAAAAGGCGCCGCCTCTGCCGACGCAAACAGAATCCTCATCCTTACACCACCTTTCCCTTGGTCATAATAATCTGATGGGCAGGCGCACCCGATAAAAGCCGCCCTGCTGTGATGCGCACATTTTTATCACAAATGGCATATTCAAGGCTTGCGCCATCCTCAATATAGGTATCCTGCATCAAAATGCAGTTCTTCACTCTAGCCCCCTTGCCGATATGCACATTGCGAAAAATGACGGAATGGTCTGCCTCGCCGAAAATATCACAGCCATCGGCCAGCAGGCAATTGGAAACCTGAGAGCCGCTATGGTAACGGGTGGGCACTTCATCTAAAATCTTGGTATAAACAGAACCTGCAAACATCTCATCACGGATGTTTTGATCAAGCAGCGCCATATTGGCACGAAAATAACTGGTCGGGCAGGAAATTCGCAGAATTTCCCCTTTAAATTCAAGACTTTGAATCTGGAGCAATCCGCATTTTGCCTGCAAAATCTCCCGCTCAAAATCCACTAAACTGTAAGAATAAGCCTCGGAGAGCAAATCAAGTAAAAACCGGCGTTTTGTGATATACATCCCGATGCTGACGTTTTCCACACCCGGCACACCGAAATGCAATAACACCTCTCGCACACGCCCCGTTTGTTCCGTACGCACCACCAAATCCCGACTGTCGCCATAGCCCGATATGGTCTCTTTTTTGGTAATCATACTGATGTCGGCACCGGATGCAACGTGCTCTTTGAGCATAGCCCGATAGTCAATGTTACAAATCACATTGGCATCCGCCAAAAGCACATATTCTTCGTCAGAGCGTTCCAAAAACCGTCTGGCACCCCAAAGGGCCTCAATTTTACCACGATAGATGTTTTTCTGCCCTGTGCCAAAGGGCGGCAGGATAAAAAGACCGTCCACCTTTCTATCCAAATCCCAGGGCTTACCGCTACCCAAATGGTCCATGAGCGATTGATAGTTCTGCTTGGTAATCACGCCAACATTGGTAACGCCTGCATTTACCATACCCGACAGCACAAAATCAATCAGGCGGTAACGAGCACCAAAGGGAATGGATGCAAGCGTTCTGTGCCGCGCAATTTCGCCCAAACGCTCATCATATATGTTCGAAAAAATAATCCCCATCATATTCATCGTATTGCCTCCTTTCTATACCGTTTTTGCGCCGATTTTTTTCTTCTCGGCAATCACGTAGATGTCAGGTCTTACCCCATCTTTTTCCGCTTCGCCCACTTTAGCACCTGCTTCAATCACCGCCTGCTTGCCAATAATGGCATAGGAAACTTCTGCGCCGCTTTTAACAACCACACCGGGCAGTAACACAGAACGAGTGACTTTAGCGCCCTCCTCAATCATACAGCGAGCGGAAATGACGGATGATATGGCTTCGCCACCGATACAGCAACCTTTTGCCACGATAGAATCAGAAAGATGGGCAGTTTCTGCCACAAAGGTGGGCGGACTGTCGTCATTTCGGGCATAAACCTTCAGGCTATCTTCTTCCTGATAAAAAGCGCAATCGGGCTCTAACATGTCCATATTGGCCTCCCAAAAACTTTCGGTTGTGCCAACGTCTTTCCAGTATCCCGAAAAGGACCAGGCAAACAGGTTTTTCCCGTCAGAGAGCATAGAGGGAATGATGTTTTTGCCAAAATCGTGGGCGGATTTTTCTTTTTTATCATCCTCTGTCAGATAGGTTTTAAGAACCTCTGTATTAAACACATAAACACCCATAGATGCCTTGGTGCTTTTGGGTTTTTTCGGTTTTTCTTCAAACTCTGTAATGCGGTTTTTATCATCTGTATTCATAATGCCGAAACGGGAGGCCTCTTCTATGGGCACATCAATCACCGCAATGGTGCAATCGGCATTTTTTTCTTCGTGAAAGGCAATCATTTCGCTATAATCCATTTTGTAAATATGGTCACCCGACACAATCACCACATAGTCGGGATGATAGCGCTCAATAAAAGCCAGATTCTGAAAAATCGCATTGGCTGTTCCCTCATACCAGGACTTTGAATTGATTTTGGTGTATGGCTGCAGAATATGCACACCACCCCAGTTACGATCTAATCCCCAGGGCTGACCGCCGCCGATATATTCATTGAGTTCTAAGGGTTTATATTGGGTTAAAACACCAACTGTATCAATTCCTGAATTCACGCAGTTAGACAAGGTGAAATCAATGATACGGTATTTGCCGCCAAAAGGAACGGCCGGCTTTGCAATATGCCTCGTCAGAGAGCCGAGGCGACTGCCCTGACCACCGGCCAGTAGCATCGCAATTGTTTTTTTCTTATTCATGTTGTCTCTCCTCTTCAAAGATCGGTTTTATGTCATAAAAAGTAGCCGACATAGGCGCTACCGTCAGCACAATGCTTTGCGGAAATCCGTGAGACGAAACTGCCTTTGTCCGTGTTGTTTTCTGCCCCAATCCCCCGCCGCCATATTTTGTATCATCCGTTGTTAAAAGACGTCGCACTTTGGCAGGCATCGGCATTCCGATGCGGTAATGCTCCCGCATGACAGGAGAGAAATTAAACACACACAAAATGGATTTACCCTTTTCATTGCGGCGGATAAAGGCTAAAATGTTTTGCTGATAATCATCGGGCACAAGCCACAAAAATCCTGCCCAGTCATCATCAATATCCCAAAAGGACGAATGTTTCAGATACAAGCGATTTAGGTCCCGAATGCAGTTCTGGAATTTTTGGTGCTGGTCGTAACCAAGCAGAAGCCAGTCAATTTCCCTGTGGTAATCCCACTCGATAAACTGGGCAAACTCCCCGCCCATAAATAACAGTTTTTTGCCTGGGTGGGCAATCTGATAAGCCAAAAAGGCTCTGAGATTGGCAAATTTTTGCTCATAACCGCCGGGCATTTTTGAAAGCAGGGAACACTTTCCGTGGACCGTTTCATCGTGGGATAAAGGCAAAATGTAGTTCTCCGAAAAGGCATAGGTCATAGAAAACGTCAACTGATGATGCACTCCGCTTCTGAAAAACGGGTCTTTTGCCATATAGGAAAGGCTATCATTCATCCACCCCATATTCCATTTAAATAAAAAGCCCAATCCACCCTCATCGGGCGGCTTTGTTACCATAGGCCAGGCGGTGGATTCTTCGGCTATCATCAAAACTGCAGGGTCAAAACTATATGCCGCCTTGTTTAACGCTCTTAAAAAGTCGATAGCGCCTAAATTTTCTTTGCCACCAAACCGATTAGGTCGCCACTCTCCGTCCCTGCGACCGTAATCTAAATACAGCATAGATGCCACTGCATCCACGCGAATGCCATCCACGTGGTAGCATTCTAAAAAGAACAGGGCATTGGAAATTAAAAAGGATTTCACTTCCCCTTTTTCGTAGTCAAAAATCCGCGTACCCCAATGGGGATGTTCATTCATCAAAGGGTCGGCATATTCATAACAACAGGTGCCATCAAACTCATAAAGCCCCATGGCATCCTTAGGAAAATGTGCCGCCACGAAGTCAACAATAACCCCGATACCTGCGCTGTGACAAATATCCACAAACTGCATAAAATCATGCGGCGTGCCATAGCGGGCGGTAACAGCGTAATACCCCGTCACCTGATAGCCCCAGGAGGCATCGTAGGGGTATTCGCTGACGGGCAAAAGTTCAATGTGGGTATAGCCCATATGCTTCACATAAGGCACTAGTTCTTCTGCCAGTTTAACGTAGTCAAACCCTGCCCCGTTTCGATACTGTTTCCAGGAGCCCAGATGCACTTCATAGATATTCACGGGGCGACGGAGCGGATTTTCTTTCTTGCGCTTTCTGCGATAAACACCATCCGTCCAGTTAAAATCATCCAGTTCATAGAGTTTTGTAGCTGTGCCGGGCCTGGTTTCAAAATGATATCCGTAAGGGTCCGCTTTGAGCCGCACGGTTCCTTCTCTATCCTCAATGGAATATTTGTACAAATCAAAAGGCAGAAGTTCCTCAATTTCCGTTTCCCAAATGCCCCCGTCCGTCACCCGCCGCATAGGATGTTGATCCCGCTCCCACAGGTTAAAATCACCTACCACGGAAACGCTTTTGGCATTCGGTGCCCAAACGCGAAAGCAAAAGGCGTTCTCCCTGATTCTGTGAGCCCCTAAAATGCGATAGGCGTGATAATTTTCGCCTTTATGAAAATCCGAAAACGCCTTTTTTATGTCGTTGTTTCGTTCCTTTGTTCTTTTCATGTCATCATCTTCCTTTACTGTCATAAAACACACCGATAGTCTATGTAAAACAGAGGGAAATTATACCCTTTTTCGCTGACCCTTTGCCAGAATCAACAAGGCCGCAACAAACAAAATGAACAGATTCACAAAGTGCGGCAAAATACGACCCGTTTTTTGCAAAACCTCCCCTGCATTTAAAAAAACGCTTTGGGTTTCTTCCGGCAAAAAAGGATATAGCACAAAGGTTAAAACAAAAGCAAAACTTCCCTGAAGCAACTTCCCGAAACAGTATGTTTTGGTGCGGATGCCTGTACCCATTAAAACCCCCGACACCTGCAAATACACACAAAGTCCCCCACAACCAAGAAAAAAAGATAAAAGTGCCGATAAAATCCTTGGAGAAAGGTTGGTTTTTACAGCACCTGCCACCCCATTTGTCACCTCAAACAAACCTGAGAGAACAAGTAAAACAAAGTCAGGCAAAACCCGCTCTAAAAGCGGCAAAACCGCCTGCCAAATTGCCGAAAATAACAGGATATAACCGCAAATTAACAGAACTGTTTCCACGCCAACAGACACTGCTCCCGCTATCCCATTAAGGCGAGGGGCTTGACAGTTATTTTTTGCTGTCAAGGCTTTACCCTTAACAGTTTTTGATTGGCTCATCAATTTCAGTAAAATCCCAACCAAAATCGCACTCACAACGTGTATTAAATACAGATAAATCCCTACTTTTAGGCTCTTTAACATCCCAACACCAACCGCACCAATCACAAACAAAGGTCCTGCGTTATTACAAAAAGCAAGCAGGCGTTCTGACTCGTCTTTGGCCAGCGTTCCATTCATATATAGGCTACCAATGGTTTTAGCCCCAACAGGATATCCGCTGACTAAACCGACGATAAAGGGAAAGGCCCCTGCCCCGCCCACTGAAAATAAGGGTTTCATAACAGGTGCGAGATATTTGGCGCAGATTTTCGGGAATCCGCTTTCTGTTAAAAGTGACGATAAAACCAAAAAAGGAAACAGTGACGGAATCACCGTTCGATAACACAAAACAAGGGCTGCCTTAACACCCCACTGCACTCTTTCAGAGTTGACAATCAGCAGAATAAAAAATCCTATAATCATAAAAATCACACATATTTTTCTCGTTTTTTCACGTTTGTTTACCATCTTAGCACCCTCCCTCTCGTGGTTTAGTAATCTTTATGAACAAAGCCGCATAAAAATAACAAGCGAGGTGATAGAGGGTGAGAAAATCAGTTCACAAAAAAGAAACCGCCCCCAAGAAAACAAAACGGGAGCGATTGTCTCAAATGCTGGATGTCCCTTTGGATGTGGTAGCCGATGTGCCCCGTTTTACCTTAAATGACAATCGGGAACTCTCCATTGAAAATTATAAGAGCATCGAAGGATATGAAAAAACAGAGATTTTGCTTCGGTGTAAGCAATATCAAATCCGTATTCAGGGAGAAAACCTGGAAATCATCGCCATCACCGACGAAGAGATTGTGATCCACGGTATCATTTCTTCTCTGTCACTTTTGTAGAAACGAGGCTTTTTCATGCTTTTTGCAAAACTCTATTCCTATTTACGAGGCTACGTGATTATGACGGTTTCAGGCCCTTATATCGAGCGTTTTTTAAACGTTTGTGCCGCCCGTGGCATCCTGCTTTGGAACCTGTTCCCCTGTGGCGAAAAGGTCTTAAAATGCCACGTGAGTATGGCGGCATTTAAACTGCTTTCGCCCATTGCCAGAAAAACCAATGTGCAAATTAAAATTTTAAAAAAATGCGGCCTGCCCATTTTGCTTACCAAGCTAAAAAAACGCATTTGGTTTGTATCGGGGCTTCTGCTTTGCCTATCCTTACTCATTGTTTTGAATCAGTTTATCTGGAAAATTGAAATTATTGGCTGCGAAACCATCTCACCAAAACTTGTGGAAGAAAAATTGGCGGAAAACGGGCTTACCATCGGTGCTTTCCGCCCCTTTATTAACGAAAAGAAATTGCAGAATCAAATTTTAATCAACACACCGGAGCTGGTTTGGCTCTGGGCAGATAAACACGGCTCCAAAGTAATTGTACAGGTAAAGGAGCGAACACCAGCCCCACCCATCCACGATGAACATACTCTTGCCAACATTATCGCCACCAAAGACGGTGTGATTGAATCCATGATTATCAAAAATGGAAATCCTATGGTTGCTTTGGGCGATACCGTTCGAAAAGGCGACCTTTTGGTCAGCGGTTTAATTCTCAGCGAAAAAGACGTTCCGCCACGTACCGTGCAATCAGAAGGAGAAATTTATGCTCGCGTGTGGTACGAAAAAACAAAAGCGTTTTCTCTTTGGTCCCCCGTCAGGGAAGAAACGGGGAAACAGGAAACAAAAACCACCTTGCACCTGTTTAGCAAGGACGTATCTTTCTTTAAAAATGCAGAAACCACATTCACCGATTACGACATAGAAGAAACCGAATGGGAATTATCGCTCTTCGGTCGTTATTTAGGCATCGGTTTTTCCCGCAGGACATTTTCGGAGATTTCCGTAACCTACGAGAAGATTTCCGCAGAAAGCACCGCGAGAAATGCCATTTTGGAGCTCTCTGCAGAAATCGATACAGAGTGTGCACCCGGAAGCAAAAAGCAGAACACAAGCTCTGATTATAAGGTTTTGGATAACGACACCATTGAAGTGACTGTTTTAGCAGAATATTTAGAAAACATCGCCGAAAAAGTTCTGACAAAGTCCCAAGAAGAAGTGCCGAAAACCCCATAAATACCGATGTTTTCGGCATCTTCCCTCCCCTTTTAAAAAAAATTAAAAAAATTTGAAAAAAAGTATTGACAAACCCCTCGGATTCGTGTATAATACTATTTGTTGCTGAACGGAACAGCTTGCAGTCGGCAACTACTCGATGAAGTTTGGGCGCTTAGCTCAGCTGGGAGAGCATCTGCCTTACAAGCAGAGGGTCACAGGTTCGAGCCCTGTAGCGCCCACCAAATTTCATCCATGTGGCCCGATAGTTCAGTTGGTTAGAATGCCAGCCTGTCACGCTGGAGGTCGGGGGTTCGAGCCCCCCTCGGGTCGCCAATTTGCCTCTGTAGCTCAGTCGGTAGAGCAAAGGACTGAAAATCCTTGTGGCGGCGGTTGGATTCCACCCGGAGGCAGCAATTATCAGTTACAAAATGCGGGAGTGGCCCAGTGGTAGAGCGTCACCTTGCCAAGGTGAACGTCGGGAG
>JAZOLH010000036.1:0-5942 GCA_045652815.1 Clostridia bacterium | reverse complement strand
CCAGCGCCTCAATGGCTTCATACGCCTCCTCCACCAAGTTCATATTGATAGAATCGTCCGTCTCCACCCTGTCCCAGGCGCATCCGTTTTCACCGCCCCGGACCCGGATGATTTCCAGTAAATCATCAAATGTCTATGTCTTTATTTCGCTCATCTTTTGTTCACCTGGTTCTAGGAAAGTAAATGGAATTTATCAAGGAGTTTTGCCAGTTTTTCGCCCTTGGGAAGCATCAGAACATCGTCCCGTTTAATCAGACGAAGCACAAATACCATCACCGCATAAATCACAACAGCAACTAAAATCGCAACGCCCATTGCAATCATAATTTTCAGGCGCATACTGCTTTCAACAGGCGTGATGGGAGCCAATTGGGGCATAAAATCAAGAATCGGATTGATTCTTTCTGCACCAATGAGACCTGCGGCAAACTGATAGGCAAAATAAGCACCAATGCCCATAACACCCGTGGCAATCACAGGGCGCAGAATGAAGCCGGAGAACGTAAGTTTAGACTTCATAATCTTTTTCACGCTCAGGATATTTAAGATTGCAATAACAAAATAACAAAGGGTTGTGCTGATAGGTGCACCACCGATATTAAGAGCGGGAATCGCAATCATAAAGTAGTTGGTGGCAATTTTCACCACGCCGCCGATGGCCATATTCCGCACAGGAATCATCACGTGTCCTGCCCCTTGTAACATTGCGGTTGTAACAGAAACCAAACTTACAAAAATCACCGCAAAGCCCAAAATACCAAGCATTGATGCGGCGCGGGCATTGTTATAAATAGAAACTAAAATTGGTTGGGATAAAACCGAAAGTCCCACCGCACAAGGCAGTGCAAACAGCGATGTGATGCGCAGTGTAGATTCAGATAGTTTCTTTACTTCATCCATATTTTTAACCGCAAACGCCGCCGAAATAAAGGGCACAACGCTCATGGAAAGAGACATAATAATGGTAGGCGGCAGGTTAAAGAGCGGAATCGCAAAACCCGAATAGGCACCATAGAGAATCTCAGAGGGTTTAACGCGCATTGCCTGACCGATGATAACTTCTTTTGCAGAAAGTCCGTAATACTCGGTTAATGTTCTGAACATTTCCTCAGTGACCATAATGGTTTGCAGGCGTTTACGAATCATCACAACGTCAATCACGTTAGTGAGAGATGTAACCGCCGCACCGATGGTAATGGGAATGGCAAGATAAGCAAGTTCAGCAAAAATCTTTTTGGTGCTTTTGGATTCCTGCAGACTGACTGTGGTAGGATACATCGTGCTCTTTCTACGCACATAGGTCACAGCCATAATAATGCAACCGAAGAACGTGCCGGCTGTAACGCCCAAAACCGCACCGGCAGAGGCGTTCACAACCCCTGTGGGCATTAAAAGATAGGCCAAAAGCAGACCGATAATCAGTTTACCAAGGGCTTCTGCCACCTCAGAAAGTGCTGTTGGGAGCATATCGGAAAAGCCTTGGAAAAAGCCACGAAAAGCCGATAACACCGCCACAAAGAAGATGGCAGGTGCGATGGCGATAATACTTAAATAAGACGAGGGAGAATTAACAATCTGTACTGCAAAAATACGTGCACCCAACACCAAAACCAGCGTGCCTGCCAGACCGATTAAGGTCAGGAGCAACAGAGCGGCTTTAAAAATCTTTTTGGTTTCGGCGGTGTTGTGACGAGCCAAACTTGCCGACACCATTTTGGAAACCGCAACAGGCAGACCTGCCGTTGCAATAACAAACATGCAGGCATAGAGATTATAGGCGGTACTAAAAATCGCCATACCCTCTTCCTCTATGATATTGGCAAGGGGAATTTTAAACAAAGCGCCAATCACCTTAACCAAAGCATTGGCAACCACCAAAATAAAGGCGCCTTTTAAGTAAGATTGTTTTTTCAAATTCATGTCCCTCCTCGGGTTTAACCATTAATTTATTTTACTCACGCACCGCTTTGTTTAGACTACTTGCCCAGACAAAAACGGGAGAAAATTTCATCCACAATTTCATCGGAAACACTCTGGCCTGTGATGGTGCCGAGAGTTTCCATGGCTTCGCGCAGATCAACTGACAATAGATCTAAAGGCATTCCGCCTTTTAACGTCACAAGAGCGTGAGACAGGGCGTTATAGGCCTCCTCTATCGCCTTTTTATGACGCATATTCACAACAGTTGCATCCTGACGACGTGTGATTTCACCAAGAGCCAAAAGTTCTTCAGCAACGCGCGCCAGTTCATCCAGACCTTCGTCATACTTAGCAGACATAGAAACCTGCGGGAGTTTTGCAATATCTTCGGGCAGGTTTGCCACTTTTGGCAGGTCTGATTTATTCAAAACCAAAATGGTTTTCTTATCTTTTAAAAGCTCAAAAATAGCTGTATCTTCTTCGTTAATTTCGCGGGATATATCCAATACGAACAGAACCAAATCCGCAGTTTCTAAGCATTCTTTCGCCTTTTTGATGCCGATGGCTTCAATGGTTTCTGCCTCATCACGAATGCCCGCTGTATCAAAGAGGTTCAGGCGTAATTTACCCAGTCGCACGTGTTCTTCAATCACGTCGCGAGTGGTGCCCGCCTCCCCTGTTACAATGGCACGGTCTGTGCCTGATAAACTGTTCAAAAGAGAGGATTTGCCCACATTGGGTTTGCCTACGATGGCGGTGTTAATGCCTTCTCTGAGCAATCTGCCACGGTCGGCTTCGCCCACCATTGTTTGGAGGCTAACCATCATTCTGTTCAATGTGTTTTCGGTTTCCTGAGTCGTGGTTTCTTCCACATCTTCCTCAGGATAATCCGCCATCACGTCAAGACCTGCGGCAAGATGCAGAATTTCCTGACGCATAGATGCGATGGGTTCAGACAGGCGTCCCTTTAACTGGTTGATGGACAGAGAAACCGCAGTTTCAGATTCTGCCTGAATCAAATCAATGACAGCTTCTGCCTGCGATAAATCCAGTTTTCCGTTTAAAAAGGCACGTTTTGTAAACTCGCCGCGGTCGGCAAGTGTTGCGCCTGCCGATAAAACTGCCTCTAACACCCTGCGGGTGACGAAGGAGCCGCCGTGACAGTTGATTTCAACTGTATCCTCACCCGTATAAGAACGAGGAGAAAGCATAACAGCGGCTAACACTTCATCCAAAACGGACTCATCTTGCACGATTTTGCCAAAGTGAAGCGTATGGCTTTTGCATTCAGAGAGTTTTGCTTTGCCGCGAAAAACACGGTCGCAAATTAAAGTGGCATCCGGTCCGCTAACGCGAATCACGGAAATACCACCCTCCCCGGGTGCTGTTGCAATAGCTGCGATGGTTGTTTCTTTCAAGAGAGTCACTTCCTGTTACAATGGTTTATAGGCATCCAAAATATAAGACAGCGCATCTAAATAATCCGCTATCTGCGGGAATTTAAGGAGCAGGCGGAAGGTGTTTTCCACCTCTTTTTTAAATTCCTTTGTAATGCACCCCTCTGCCGCAGGATGCGTAAGCGGACAGATGGACGCTCGGGGGTCATTGATAATTTCTAATGTACACCCTTTTCGATAGTAAGGAATCAAAGGGAAAATGCGGCAGGATAAGGGGCGTTCATCACGCTTGCAAGGACCGTGACAAACCACCAAATCCACCGGTTTTCCATTAACTTCAAAATCCGTATCAAAAACGGAAAAGTTCTCTTTCCCGATAAAGAGTTTTTCTTCACCGGGAAAGAGATACATACCACTTTCACTGTCGCCTTGGCAACAGAGTTTGCCGCACATTTCGCCGCAATCAAAAGGAATGGGCGTTAAGTCGTCAAACTTTTTATAAATGCTCTTGTAAAGCTCACTTATATGGACTCTCATGCCTTATCCAGCGCTTCTTTTAAGAGTTTGTTGATTACCTGCGGATTTGCTTTACCGCGAGATGCTTTCATAACCTGACCAACCAAGAAGCCCATAGCCTTGTCTTTACCTGCTTTATAGTCGGCAACAGACTGTGCATTCTGCGCCAGCACATCCTGAATCATCTGTGCGATAGCACCTTCATCGGATACCTGTGCAAGACCCAAACGTTCCACGATTTTTTCGGGTTCTTCGGGGTTTGCAAACATTTCGTTCAGAACTTTTTTAGCCGCACTATTACTGATAGCACCTTTTTCAATCAGAGCAATCAGAGATTTTAAGTGGCTGGGTGCAAAGGGAATATCCCCTGCTTCACGTTCAGAATCATTTAAGAGTTTTGCGATGTCACCCATCAGCCAGTTGCTGACAGTTTTGGGGGCTGCGCCTAAACTTACGGTTTCATCAAAGAAATCTGCAGTCTTTTTAGAAGATGTTAAGATAAACGCATCATATTCGGGCAGACCGAAACTATCCACATAGCGTGCCTTTCTCTGTTCGGGCAGTTCGGGAATGGTCTTTCTGATGTCTTCAATCCATTCATCAGATACGATGATGGGAAGCAGGTCCGGTTCGGGGAAATAGCGGTAATCCTGCGCATCTTCTTTTGTTCTCATAACGGTGCTGATGCCTTTTACGTCGTCCCAACGTCTGGTTTCCTGATCAACAACGCCGCCATCATCCAAAACTTCTGCCTGACGCTTTTGTTCATATTCCATAGAACGAACAGCCGCACGGAAGGAGTTGATGTTTTTCATTTCGCAACGAGTACCGAATTCTTTCTGACCAAAGGGGCGCAGAGACAAGTTCACGTCACAACGCAGAGAACCTTCCTGCATCTTACAGTCGGAAACTTCGGTGTATTCCAGAATGGATTTTAAGGTCTCGAGGAACACGCGCGCTTCTTCGGGAGAACGAAGGTCGGGCTCGGTTACGATTTCAATCAGGGGCACACCACAACGGTTATAGTCCGCAACGGAGCAATTTGCATAGTCATCGTGCACCAGTTTGCCCGCATCTTCTTCAATGTGGATACGGGTGATACCAATGCGACGAGTTTCGCCTTCCACCAGAATGTCAACATAACCATTCTGACACAGAGGCAGGTCGAACTGGGAAATCTGATATGCTTTCGGCAGGTCGGGATAGAAATAGTTCTTTCTATCCTGCTTGGAGTAGTTTGCAATCGTGCAGTTGGTGGCAAGGCCCGCCTTCACGGCGTACTCAACCACCTTTTTGTTGAGGACGGGAAGCGTGCCGGGGTAACCCATACAAACGGGGCAGCACTGCGTATTGGGCTCCGCACCAAAGGTGGTGGGGCAGGAGCAGAAAATCTTGGTCTTGGTCTTTAATTCTACGTGAACCTCAAGACCGATGACCATTTCATAACCCTTGTAAAGTGTCATGCCTGTTTACCTCCCATATCATCTTCAAGTGCCGCACCAACACGGTAAAGCAGAGCCTCAGAGAAGGGCTTACCCATCAACTGAAGGCCAACGGGCATACCGCCCTCACCCGTGCCGCAGGGCAGGGCCAGTGCAGGAATACCTGCTACGTTTACGGGTACGCTGTATGCGTCGCCCATATACATTTCAAGCGGATTTGCGCTCTTTTCGCCCATCTTGTAGGCAACGGTGGGTGCTACGGGCGAGAGAATGACGTCGCACTTTTCAAGCACGCGGTCATAGTCCGCACGCACAAGCGCGCGCACGTGCAATGCCTTTTTATAGTAGGCATCGTAGTAGCCGGAGGAGAGTGCAAAGGTGCGAAGCATAATGCGGTGCTTGACCTCCGCACCAAAGCCCTCGGAACGGCTCTTCTTGTAAAGTTCTGCAATATCGGCAAACTCCTCGGTACGGTAGCCGTAACGCACGCCGTCAAAGCGGGCGAGGTTAGAGGAGGCCTCCGCAGAGGAAATGACGTAGAAAGCCGCCAAAGGGTGGTCGATAGAGGGCATCGATACCTCGGCAAGCCTTGCGCCCATTTTCTCATACCGTGCCGCGGCGTTCGTCACCGCCGCCTTGGCATCGCCGGTAATACCCTCGCCAAAGA
>JAZOLH010000035.1:0-10705 GCA_045652815.1 Clostridia bacterium | reverse complement strand
TAAAGTCAGGTGTGAAACAATGGAAAAACTTCTCGAAATCATCGAGCTTGTCAATGGTAAAATTAACGGATTCGTTTGGGGGCCCGTTATGTTGACTCTGCTCATCGGCACAGGTTTGTTCCTGTCCGCAAACACCAAGTTTTTACAGTTCAGAAAATTTGGTTATTCTATGAAAAAAACCTTGGGCGGTCTGTTCACCAAAGGTCAGCACAACAGTGATGCTTCCGGTGTTAGTTCCTTCCAGGCGGTTGCAACCGCTATGGCAGGCACCATCGGTACCGGTAGTATCGCAGGTATTGCCACCGCTATCGTATCCGGCGGTCCCGGTGCTGTGTTCTGGATGTGGATTTCCGCACTTCTCGGTATGGTTACCAAATATTCCGAAATCGTTCTGTCTTTAAAATTCCGTGAAAAGAATGAAAAGGGCGAATGGGTCGGCGGCCCGATGTATTACATCAAAAACGGTCTTGGCCTTAAGTGGCTGGCAGGCGCCTTTGCGCTCTTTGCTATGATTGCTTGTTTGGGTACAGGTAACGCCACCCAGTCTAACTCCATCGCAGTTGCGCTGGATTCCACGTTAGGCATCAAACCCTTAATCACAGGTATTGTCCTGACGGTTGTCACCTGTGCTGTTATCTTGGGCGGTATGCGTCGTATCTCTTCCGTTAATGAAAAACTGGTGCCCTTTATGGCTGTCTTTTATGTGATTTGTTCCGTTGCCGCTATTATCATTAATGTTGATAAAGTGCCCGCAGCTTTTGCTTTGATTTTTAAAGAAGCATTTAACTTCAAAGCCGCAGCAGGCGGTGCTGCAGGTTACGGTATTATGACCGCTATGCATTATGGTTTTGCCCGCGGTGTTTTCTCTAACGAAGCAGGTCTTGGTTCTGCCCCCATTGCGCACGCGGCTTCTTCTACCAAAGAGCCCGTTGAACAGGGTCTTTGGGGTATGTTCGAAGTATTCTTCACCACCATTATCATCTGTACTCTCTCCGCACTGGTTATTCTGACCACCGGTCTTTGGGACGATGGCAGTTTCTTAGGTGCGGCACTTTCCATCGCATCCTTTAACAAAATCATCCCCGGCGTTGGCGGTGTTATCGTAACACTTTCCACCGTTTTCTTCGCCCTCTCCACCATCTTGGGCTGGGCTTACTACGGTGAAGTTTCTATGCAGTATTTAACCGGCAGTCACAAATGCGTGCTGGGTTACCGCGTTGTTTACATCCTGTTCGTTTTCGTTGGTGCAGTCGGTAACTTAGAACTTATCTGGAGCATTTCCGAAACCATGAACGGTCTGATGGCCATCCCGAACTTAGTTGGTATCATTGGTCTTTTCAAAGTTGTAAAAAGTCTCACCAACAATTATTTTGATAACAGATTACGATAATCAAATATACGTAAGAGACCGCGTTTGCGGTCTCTTTTTCTTTACAAAATTCCTTGTGTATGATACAATGAAAACAAAGGAAGTGGCAATATGGAAAAAGAAAGATTTCAAAAACAATTAGACTTTATTTTAGAGATTGATAAAGAGAAAAACATCTACCGTCAAAACCACTTAACAGGTCACGTGCGCCCTGAAAACGATGCAGAGCACGCCTGGCATATGGCGCTGATGATTTACCTGCTCAAAGAATATGCAAACGAAACATTCGACCTTGCCAAAGCCATGATGATGGCGCTGATTCACGATATCGTGGAAATTGATGCAGGCGATACCTATGCCTACGATGAAGAGAATTTAAAAACACAGGCAGAGCGCGAAGAAAAAGCGGCAAACCGTATTTTCGGTCTGCTCCCCGCGGAACAAAAAGAAGAACTCATCTCCCTGTTTTACGAATTTGAAGAAGGCAAAACCCCCGAAGCCCGTTTTGCAAAGACAATGGATTGCTTCCAGCCCTTCTTGTTAAACAACGCAAACGACGGCGCGGATTGGAAGGCCCACAAGGTGAAAAAACAGCAGGTTTTTAAACGCCAACAGCGAACAGAAAAAGGGTCAACACTCATCTGGGAATACATTCAGACCTTGATTGAGGAAAACGCCAAAAAAGGCAATCTGCCCGATGGGGAAAAAGACTGATAAAATTTGCATATTTTCCCTTAAAAATCGATAAAAAATTCGCAAAAAATGTTGACAACAAAGGCGTAAAATGATAATATAATAATAGTAGATAGAGGTGCGTTTTTTATGAGTCGCGGCAAAGGAGAATGCGGAGATTTGCTGACAGTGCCGCAAAAGGAAAAAACGCCGAAGGTTATGCGGTTCCCCGCTCGCATATTCCTGGGGGCGCGGTGAACAATCGCGTCACTGTCATCCTTTTTAGGATGGGGAGCTATCACTTGCGTGTGTACCTATGTGTATGTTATGCCAAGCTCCCACTTTGGAAGTTTGGCTTTTTTGATGCCTCCGGCATCCTGACATTGTGAAAAAATTTCAAAATAAATGCCGCTAATGTTAGCGGCGGAAACGGAGTTTACCATGAAAAAGTATAACGTTGCTGTTGTAGGCGCAACCGGTATGGTTGGCAGAACTTTCTTAAAAGTTCTGGAAGAAATCAACCTGCCCGTTGAAAATTATTATCTGCTGGCATCTGCCCGCTCTGCAGGCAGCAAAATTGAATTTATGGGCAAAGAATATGTGATTGAAGAGTTAAACGAAAACTCCTTCGACCGCGATATTGATATCGCTCTGTTCTCTGCCGGTGGTTCCACCAGTGAAAAATATGCACCCATCGCCGCATCTAAAGGTGTTGTTGTTATCGACAACTCCAGTGCTTGGCGTATGGATCCCGAAGTGCCCCTGGTTGTGCCCGAAGTTAACCCCGATGATATCAAATGGCACAAAGGCATCATCGCAAACCCCAACTGCTCCACCATTCAGGCAATGGTTGCTCTTCGTCCTCTGCAGCTGGCTTATGGTATTAAACGTATCATTTACTCTACCTATCAGGCAGTATCCGGCGCCGGTATGGGCGGCTATTCTGACCTTGAAAATGGTATCAAAGGTGAAGCACCCAAGAAATTCAACCATCCTATCTTCAACAACTGCCTGCCGCAGATTGATGTGTTCTTAGATAATGGTTACACCAAAGAAGAAATGAAGATGGTAAACGAAACCAAGAAAATCTTAGGCGACGATTCTATGCGCATCACCGCAACCACCGTTCGCGTGCCTGTGTTTGATTGCCATAGTGAATCCATCAACGTTGAACTGGAAAAACCCTTTGATCTGGCTGAACTGCGCAAAGTCCTCGAAGGTGCACCGGGCCTGGTTGTGCAGGATGATATTGCAAACTGCATTTACCCCATGGCTGTTACCGCTAAAGGCAAAAACGAAACCTTCGTTGGCAGAATCCGTCGTGACGAAAGTATTGATAATGGCGTTAACCTGTGGGTTGTTGCCGATAACATCAGAAAAGGCGCTGCAACCAACGCTGTGCAGATTGCTGAAAAACTGATCGAAATGTGGGAATCCGGCGAAATCGCTCGCTAATTTCCAAAACCTAAATCATTGTTGGAAAGGAACGAAGCACAATGAGCAAGAATCCGATTTTTACAGGTTCAGGCGTTGCCCTGATTACACCGTTTAACGAAAAAGGCGTGGATTTTGATGCGCTGGGCAAACTGATTGACTTCCAGCTGGAAAACAAGACTGATGCTATCATCATCTGTGGTACAACCGGCGAAGCATCCACTATGCCCGATGCAGAGCACATCTCCACCATCGAATATACCGTAGACCGTGTTGCCGGTCGCATCCCCGTTATTGCGGGTACCGGCAGTAACGACACCGCTCACGGTGCAAACCTCTGCAAGATGGCAGAAAAAGCCGGTGCAGATGGTTTACTGCTTGTAACACCTTATTACAACAAAGCAACCCAAAAGGGTCTCGCTCAGCATTACTCCACTTTGGCCGCTGCTGTTGACCTGCCCATTATTTTATACAACGTTCCCAGTCGCACAGGTATGGGTATTGACGTTGCAACTGTTAAAGCCTTAGCCGGCGTTGAACAGATTGTGGGTATGAAAGATGCAACAGGCAACATCAGTTACACCGCTCAGCTTGCTGCTGAATGTCCTGATATTGACATTTATTCCGGTAACGATGATATGATCGTTCCCATTATGAGTTTAGGCGGTAAAGGTGTTATCTCCGTTTTAGCAAATGTAATGCCTGCTGAAACTCACGATATGTGCGAATTATATATGAAGGGCGATCAGGCAGGTGCACTGAAATTACAGCTTGACCTTTTAGATTTAATCAAGGCGCTGTTTGTTGAAGTAAACCCCATCCCTGCTAAAACAGCCATCAACCTGATGGGTATGAACGGTGGCAAATTCCGCCTGCCCCTTTGCGAAATGAGCGAAGGTAACTTAGAAGTGTTAAAAGCAGCCTTAAAGGCGCATAACTTAATCTAAAGGATGAGTAACCAATGACAAAGATTTTACTCAGTGGCGCAAACGGACGAATGGGTAAAGCCATCACCGCCTTAGTGAAAGAAACAGACGGTGCAGAAATCATCTGTGGCGTGGATTTAAATACAGAGTCCACAGCCGGCTTCCCCATTTATGCAGACTTTTCCTCTGTGACCGAATGCCCCGATGTGATTATTGATTTTTCCAATCCGGCAAATTTTGAAAAACTGATAGACTATGCAGAGGGCAAGAACATTCCCGTTGTGGTTGCCACAACAGGACTTTCCAAGGAACAAAGAGATCGCCTCGCGGCATCTTCTAAAACCGTTCCCGTGTTCTTCTCCGCTAATATGTCCTTGGGCGTTAATCTGCTTTGTGATTTGGCAAGAAAGGCAACCCGTGTGCTTGGTGAGACCTTTGATATTGAAATCATTGAACGCCATCACAATCAAAAGCTGGATGCCCCCAGCGGCACAGCTCTTGCCATTGCCGATGCGGTGAATGAAGAACTCGATGGCGCAGGCCATTATGTGTATGACAGAAGTTCTGTTCGCAAAAAACGCGATAAGAACGAAATCGGCATCCACGCTGTTCGTGGCGGTAATATCGTTGGCGATCACACGCTGATTTTTGCGGGTGACAACGAGATTATCGAACTCCACCACCATGCATCTTCCCGCGAGGTTTTCGCTTCCGGTGCCGTTAAAGCGGCGCTCTATATGGCAGGTAAACCCGCCGGATTTTACAACATGACCGATTTGATTAACGAAGCATAAAAGTGAATTAAAAAGGTAAAACCGCCACCCATTCGGGTGGCGGTTTTTTTATGCCTCCCCGGCCTAAGGGGAGGCATTTTAAATTTCTCAATAGACCTTCTTTTTCATTATACAACATCGAGAAAAAATTTGCAAATCAAACAACAAAGACCCCGATGCGTGAGCATCGGGGCCTTCGTTTCAATACCTTATACGATTATTTAATCGCTTCCCAGGAGATATTATCCAGATAGAATTCACCGTCGGTGTTCATAAACGCCGTCAGGGACATACCGGATACGTCGTTACCGGGAAGTGATGAGGGAATCTGAGAATTCAAGAACTTCTTAGAAGAACCGGTGTACTTACCATTTACATAACACTTGGTAATGGTGTTACCATCGCCGGCATCACCGTTCTTACCGTCGTTATAATATTCCAGACGAATATCATACCATTCCCAAGGATTCAGACCGGAACACAGAACATCTGTGTAACCTTCCGAACCGTGGCGACGGAGATAAAGCGAGAGCTTACCGTTGCCGGCAGCACCTACAAGCTGTACCGCATTACCCAATGTGCAATAGAAGAAACCGGAACCGTGACGTCTTATATCACCCAGCATAATGCTGAAGTTGAATGCAGTCACTTCTTCACCGATGTTATCAGAACCTGCAATGGACATACCTTTCAGAACAGAAACTTCTAAGCACTGGTTGTTCCAGTTCACAGGGTCTTCGATAACTGTGCTTGCCTTACCAATACCTTTTACTCTTTCGCCGGGCAGAACGCCTTCAAAGTCGTAGCCATCGGTACCGGGCATAGGAACTAAGGGTTTGCCGTTTAAGGGTTCCATTTCATTGTAGTATTTCCACCAGAGGTCGATGTCTCTGTAAACGGGAGCAGTCATACCCATCATCCAGAAGCAGTCACTGATAACACCCAGACCTAACTGGTTACCGTTGATATCGGCACAGTCAAGACCTGCGGGCAGAGCCTGTGCACCCTGAGAGTGAGTACAGGGACCACCGGGAGAGTAACCGAAGCCACCGTCTTCTTTTAAGAACTTTCTCATACCGGCAGTCAGACCACGTACGAAACGGGGAGCCGCCTCGTTCAGCTGTTTCTGAGTTTCAGCGTCAAGACCTGCAGAACCGGCAGATGCAACCATGTAACGCATAGACAAACTGATGTTATAGGGTTCGGAGATACCGCCGAATTCCCAGTTTTCTGCCAGCCAAGCGGCAGATTCAATGATCTTATCCATGTAAGGCATGGGCGTACCGGTTAAGGTAAACATACCGGACAGTTTCGTTACAGCGGAGATACCGTTGATATCGATTTCCTTAGAGAACAGACCGTTTTCGGGGTTCTGTTTGGAACGAATGAATTCGGAAACTGCATCCAGGTAACCTAGTTCTTTCAGGGTACCTGCAATGTCACCGATTTCGTTACCTGCAGCCCAGGTGGATTTACCAATACCTGTGTGATCCCAGTCGTAAGTGGTTTTAACGAATTCCATGTAAGCATCCAGAGACTGGTACTTAGCATCCTGTTCTGCAACTACATCGTTACCGCCGGATGTATCTTCTGCCTTTTCACCTGCTGCTTCAGCTGCCTGATTCTGCTGAACACGCTGGGTAGGAGTCAGATACAACGGTTCCATACCGCAGGCAGTCAGGATAGACAAGCCCATGGAAAGAGAACGCTGTTTTTTACCGTCGCTGGAACCTTCAATGGTAAATTCAGGTTCGGTGAACCAACCGGTTGCGGGATCCTGCAGACCCTGCACCCATTTACCCAGTTTTTCCAGCATTACGGGATCGTATTTCTGCCAAACTGCTGCGGAACCTGCCTGTGCAGTACCTTCGATAAATACGCCGAAACCTTTACGGTTAACAGCACCCTGACCGAAGTACATAGCACCGGTTTCGGGGTCGGTTAAGCTTGCATAGAGTTTCATCTGGCCATCAACGTTAACCATGCTACCCAGTTCATCCAGCGCTGCTAAGATTTCCTTAGTTGCACGCTGATAGTTGATGCTGTAAACGTGGCTGGTTTCGTTAAGACCTGCATTGTAACTGATGAATTCATCCATAGAATCCAGGGGAACCATCAGAGTACCATCAATTACGGTTAAGGGTTTTTCGATGGGGAATGTACCTTCATGAGTGGTATATTCCAGCGCACCTACTTTACCGCTAAAGTTCCAACCGCTTTCTTCATCAACAGCGGTTACAACGCCTGTTGCCTGATTCCAGGAAGTTTTGTAGTTAACTTTTTCTGCTACAGCCAGGAAAGGCAGATAGGTTTCACCGTTTGCTTCTACAGGAACCAGATCCATCTGCATTTCGTTGTTGATAACAACAACGCCCTTAGGACCTGCCTGCAGGGGAATGCCTGTGATTTCGGACAGGTTGTTCCACGCGTTAACGTCAGAACCCTGACCATAGAAACGGAGCCATTCACCGGCTACGGGATGGGAAAATTTAAATGTTTCTAACTGGTCAGTTGTACCGGAACTTTTCTTTTCCTTGTCCCAAACAACATCCCAAGCGCCGTCGTGATACACGGCAACTTCCATGTTATAGTGACGGAGATGACCATTTGTCAGCGCAATGTTGATATGGTCAAAGGTAACAGTGGGGTCCAGTTTAAACCAAACCACAGAGGGGTTGGCATCGTGGGCCCATTTGGTACCGATTTCGCCGTCGAAGATATTTTCAACAACGTTACCAGCTTCGTTACCGGATGAGTAAACACCGGCAATGCCTTTAGCGTAGCTACGAATGTGAGATGATATACTTTCACCTGAAAACCGCATAAAATCTGGGCTTTTCGCCCTTTTCTTATTTGGCTTTTTTAAAAAAGTATATCGTTCACACAATCCTACCATAATTATACCTCAAATCATAGGAAAATGTCAACAATTTTTGTGAAAGTTTTACGATAAAATTGTTGATTTTTGTCGGGGTTTTTCGGCTCTCTCGCCTCACTGAATTTTGCACAATTTCACCACCAAAAAAACTGTTTATTTTAACGAAAACATAAGGCTTTTTAGGTCCGAAAATAAAAAAAAAGACCATCAAAGATGGTCTTTTCAACTTAATTTTTCTCAAATCCAACCAGCATACCGCCCAGTTCGGCATAAAAACTGCAAAGGCCACGGGTTGCATAAATGTCTACCGTCGCTTCGGGCCAAACGTCTAAAATCGCTTTTTTCAACTCTAGCGCCGCCGCTTCGTTTTCACAATTGGAGATATATACTTTACCGCCGGAGAATCCATGTTCCACCAATTCCTTAACGATGGCCTGTAAGGACTTGCGTTCGCCGCGGCATTTATGCAAGGGCTGTAAATCCCCCACATCACTGGCCTTCCCTACGATATGAATCCCAACCAAACCGCAGATTTTAGCAAGGGCCGGAGATACGCGACCGTTGTTAGCAAAGTTCTTTAAGGACTTAAGCATAAACAAAAGTCCGGTTTCTTTCTGATAGGCGGTGATTTCGTCGCAGATGTCTTCAAAAGCCACGCCTTTGTTAATCAACTCCGCCAACTTCTCCACAATCAGCTTCATTTCAGGGCCTGCAGAGAGCGTATCAATCACAAAAACACGCTTGCCTTCCTGCTCTGATTCGAAGGTTTCCTTGGCAACACAAGCGGCACGGTAACTGCCCGAGAGTCCGCTGGTGATTGTTACACAGAAAACGTCATCTGCATCACCGAAGGCACTGAGCCAGTCGGATACGTTGGGGCAAGAGGACTGAGATCGTCCTTTATATTGGTCAAAAAAGGCCGCCATAGCGGACACGTCCAGTTCTTCTGTATCAATAAACTCCTGCTCCGCTGTGATAATTTTCATCGGAACAGAACAAAAATCAGCATTTGTAAGAGACAGCACATCAGCGGAAGAATCCGCTACAATCCTGCATTTTCTCATTTAAAAACCCTCCCATTTAACTCATAACAAGAAAACTTGTTGACACCTCAACATCTTTATTATACCAAAATCTTGTTGATTTGTCAATAAGCATCTAAAAAAGAATCAAGCCATCGGGCTTGATTCTTTTTCTCTATCTAAATTCATTTAAAGAAACATATTTGGCGCAATATTCCTCATAGGTGAGACCTTCTTCGTGAATAACCCTAGCTGCATCGGCACCCACATAGCGATAATGCCAGGGTTCGTATGCATAACCGGTCAGCCACTCTTTTCCTTTTGGGTATCGCAAAATAAATCCATATTCGTGGCCATGCTCTTGCATCCAGCGGAATTCAGCCGTGTTTTCAAAAGTGGTTTTAGTGGAGCCGATATCAACAGCGAGCCCCGTTTGATGTTCTGAAAAACCGGCTCTTGCTGAATAATTATCTGCATAGACTTTGCCCGCTGTTCTCACCTTGTTATTATACAGATTTCTCTGATAGTTTTCGGTTCTGTATGCCGAAACCACAAGCAAAGAAAGTCCTTCTTTTTCTGCCGCTTCCCGCATCTGTAAAAAGGCTTCATAAGCCACCGCAGAAAGCAGATATTCCTTTCCATCCCGAATCGTATACTCTCTCTTCATTTCCACCAGATTAGACTGAGAAAAGCCCGCCGGCAACTGGTTATACTTGTTAACCAAAACCAACAGTCCATGGGGCTCTTTAATTGTCGTCACGTTTTCATAAAAGGGATAATCAAGCCCCATATTCACCATGCAGATTACATCCTGCATACTGCAATCAGGGTTTAATGCGTGGTAATTGATATATCTTTGATACCGCTCGGGATAAAAGGTTTCGGTTTTGCATAAATCTAAAACATCTTTAACAATGGGATGATATTCATTATTGAAAAAATGCTTCTGTATATGTAGGCCGCCGTTATCAAAGGCAATACTGTCAGGACAAAATGCAAGTTCCACCATATCAAGAGGGATATATGTCGTCCCATTTTCTAAAACGGACGCGTACTCGGTGGTTTTGGGTTCTCCGTTCACGGTAATAATGGTTTCACCGACAATATGACGAATCAGATCTCCATCACGCGACAGAGCCAGCACCTGACGGTCCTGCCCTCTGTAAAACACAGAGGCGCCAAACATTTCAAAAACACTTCTGAGTGGCACATAGTGAACATTGTTGTGAATAGCAGAAAAACACGCCGTCGTCACGCCGTTAAAGGTGATTGCCGAGCTAAATTGTGTTGCAAAAATCTGACCTGTTGCACTCACGCAAGGCATGGATGTGACCAAAACAACACACATCATGCAAATTGCCAACAATTTCTTCATAAAACCCACTCCACCGCTACTGAATTTCCATATTTTATAAAAAGTATAACACAAAATGATAAGAAGTGCAATGGGAGAAAAATAAAAACCACCCGAAAGGGTGGTTTTTCTCTTAACTCGAACCAACGACAAAGGCGAGTTGAAACCAGCGCTTCATTCTTCGCACCTTAAAAGGCACTCGAATTCAGCGGGTTTCTGCCAATTCTCGCCCTCCCTGCATCTGCCGCAGGCAGCGGTCGGGCTCGAACCAATTAAC
>JAZOLH010000034.1:0-8219 GCA_045652815.1 Clostridia bacterium | reverse complement strand
CCTTGTATCTGTGTTGGAAGAAGGCAAAACAGCGGGCGTGTTAGGGTTTAATATTACATCACCCTTTAAACTGGATGTTATGTCCTATGCCGATTCTATTGACCCTGAAGCCCAAAAGATGGGCAATGTTAACACGATGGTTAATAAAGGCGGCAAGTGGACAGGCTATAACACAGACGGTCCGGGCTTTATGATGGCGCTAGAGCGCAATGGCATTTCGCCTGAAGGTAAATCTGTTTTATTGCTTGGTACCGGCGGCACAGCCAGAACGCTTTCTTATAAACTTGCGCAGGCGGGTGCTACAACCATCACCATTTCCTCTCGCAGAGAAAATGTTTTAGATGAAATCCGCCCTGCTGTTGCCGATTTTCCGAACGTAGCCCTTTTTGAAGGCGCAAAAGAAGACGGGCGCTATGACATCGTGGTCAACTGCACGCCGCTCGGTATGGCGCCTCATTCAGATAAAAATCCTATGCCGCAAACTGTTTCTTATCATAAAGATATGGTTTGTTGTGATTTGATTTATAACCCTGCAAAAACCCTGTTTCTAGCCGAAGCAGAGAAGGCGGGTGCACAGATTTTAAACGGACAGGATATGTTCTTATATCAGGGCATTTTGGCCTTTGAACTTTTTACGGGCATCCGACCTACGCAGGCTGTTTGCGACAAACTGTTTGCAGAATGGAGAGGGATGGTATGATAGAGAGAAAACCGATTGATATGGCGGCTCAGCCTGTCTTTCGTCGTTACATTCAGAATATTGATAACTCCACCTATAACTTTACCAATATGTTTATGTGGTCGGGTGACGGCGGTTTCACTTATGTAGAAACAGAAGGGTGTCTTTCTATTTTCTTTCAGCACGGAAAACATCCTCTTTCGGCATCCTATCCCGTTGGTGATGGTGACAGAAAAAAGGCGATCAAAGCCATTTCGGCCTACATCGAAAGCCAGGAACTTCGTCCTGTGTTCCGTAATCTTTCTGCCTCTATGGTGGAAGAATTAAAAGAACTCTATCCCGATTGTTTTGCATTTATCGAAGATAGAGCGGCAGCAGATTATATTTACGAAACAGAAAAAATGATTACGCTTTCGGGCAAAAAACTCCACGCCAAGCGCAATCATTATAACTACTTTAAAAATACCTATGCTTATACCTATAAGGATTTAACCAAAGAGGATATGGGCGATTGTCTTGCTCTTTTTGATCGTTGGGTTAATGAAAAAGAGGATATGAAATGGATGGACGGTTCCCGAGAGGCGACGGTTCGACTTCTTGAAAATTTTGATGCATTGCCCGTTCGTGGTGGTGCTATCTATGTAGATGGTGAGATGGTTTCCTTTTCCATCGGCGAGCCTGTCTCAGAGGATACAGCACTGATTCACCTTGAATTTGCGGCAGACCTGCGCGGCGCTTTTAACGCTATGAGCAAGGAATTCTGTGAACACGCTTGGCAAGAGTTTACCTATGTGAACAGAGAAGAGGATATGGGTCTTGATGGGCTCAGGCAAGCAAAACTTGCCTATCGACCTGCAAAACTTTTGGAAAAATTCAATGCGGTGCAAATTAAACCGTTATAAAAAAAGAACGATGACGAGGGTCATCGTTCTTTTTTTGTTATTTTGAAATGTTATCAATAGCACATAAAATTGCAACCTTTGCGCTTTCAAAGGTCAAACCGCCTTGCAGGTAAACCGCAAAGGGCGGGCGGATGGGCGCATCGGCAGAAATTTCGATGCTGGCACCTGAAACGAAAGTGCCTGCCGCCATAATAACGGGGCTTTCATAACCGGGCATATCCCATGGCTCAGGGCGGACAACACTGTCAACGGGGGAACCTTTTTGAATGCCGCGGCAGAACGCACAGACTTTTTCAGCATCGAGTAGTTTTGCCGCTTGGATGATGTCGGTACGTTTATCAGTAGAAGCAGGACAAACGTCGTAACCGAGGATTTCCAACATCTTTGCCGCCAGTGCTGCTGATTTTAAACTCTGCATTACGGTGTGGGGCGCTAAGAACAGGCCCTGGAAAAACAGACGGTTTACATTCAGACTTGCGCCAACTTCGCCACCAATGCCGGGGGAGGTGAGTCTTGCGGCCGCTTTTTCAACCAAGTCGCTGCGACCTGCAATGTAACCACCTGTGGGAGCAAGACCGCCGCCGGGGTTTTTAATCAAAGAGCCAGCCATCAGGTCGGCGCCAACTGCTGTGGGCTCTTTGTCCTCCACAAATTCACCGTAACAGTTATCCACCATGCAAACAACATCGGGCTTTTTGCTCTTAACAAAAGCAATCAGTTCGCTAATTTCAGAGATAGATAAAGATTTACGCCAAGCGTAACCTTTAGAGCGCTGAATGGCTACCATTTTAACGGTTTCGTCAAGGTTTTCGGCAATGGCATCATAGTCGGGAGAACCATCTGCAAGCAGAGGCACAACGCGACTTTTAACGCCCCAATCAGCCAAAGAACCGTTACCCGCTTCACCACGGAGACCAACGGCTTCTTCCAAGGTGTCATAGGGTGTATCGGTGGCAAATAAAATGGTGTCACCGGGGCGGAGTACGCCAAAAAGGCAAGCCGCTAAAGCGTGAGTGCCGGAGACGATTTGCTGACGTACCAGGGCAGATTCAGCACCGAATACCTGAGCATAAATTCTATCCAGCGCATCACGACCGCAATCATCATAGCCATAACCGGTTGTTCCCAGCATATGGCGTTCGCTGATGCCTTCGGCGTGAAATGCGGCCAGCACTTTTGCCTGATTGGCTTCGGCAGAAAGTTCAAACTGGCGGAAAATGGGTGCCAGTTCTTCTTCTGCACGACGCATTAAATTAATTGTTTCGGAACGGATGCCATAGACATCCTGCATAATTTGATTCATCAAAGTGCGTATACTTCCTTTTCAGGCAGAACGCGAACGCCACCTTCAGTCAGGGCGCTAACAGCGGTTTCTGCATCGTTTGTTTTCATAATTACGTGGGCAAGATTTGCCTTTTTGCTCAGGAAAGCGTAGATATATTCAACGGTGATTCCTTTTTCGGAGAGCAGACACAGGGGTTTGTTAAGACCGCCCTCAGAGTCGCTGATTTCAACCACAATAACATCGGTGGATTTTACCATAATATCGTGCTCGGAGAGAATTTTAACAGCCTTTTCAGGGTCGGGCACAATCAGACGCAGGATGCCGAAATCGGTGGTATCAGCAAGGGACATAGCACGAAGATTCACGCCGCCTTCTGCTAAAATGGTGGTGATATGCGCCAGCGCACCTTCTGTGTTTTCAACAAAAACGGAAATCTGTTTAACGAGTTCCATAGTAAGACGTCCTTTCTATGTAAAATTAGTGGTTATAACCCAGTTCGAACGCTTTCTGGTTCATTTCTAAAAATTTGGCGGGCACAGCATCGGTCAGCGCACCTTCCCAAATGTCTTTGGAAAGGGGAGACTGCTTTGCCATAACGCCGATTAAGGCAACGTTAACCGCTTTAATGCTACCAGCCTGTTTTGCCAGTTCCAAAGCATCGCAAGTGATGAGTTTAACGCCTTTTGCGGCGATTTTTTCTGCAATATCAGCAGGGTATGCCATAGCGCCGGTGATAACGGGCATGGGCTTTGTCTGCTGGGTGTTCACAATTAAAACACCGTCTTTTTTCAAATAGGGCAGAGCGCGATATGCTTCTAATTCTTCAAAAGCGATGATGATATCGGCTTCACCTTTTTCAATAACGGGAGAGTCAACACGGTCACCGTATTTCACATAGGTCACAACGCTACCGCCACGCTGGCTCATACCGTGTACTTCGGATAATTTAACTTGTTTGCCTGCACGCAGAGCGGCAGCACCGACAATTCGGCTGGCGAGCAGAGTGCCCTGACCACCAACACCTACAATCATAATATTCATGGCTTAACCTCCCTTATCTGTCGCAGATGGCGCCGAATTTACAAATGTTTTTGCAAAGTCCGCAACCATTACACAGTGTTTCATCAATTTTGGGACCGTTTTCTGTCATAGAAATGGCAGGACATCCCAGTTTCATACACATTTTGCAGTTTTTACAAGCATCTGTGATGGTACAGCATCCGTTGTAACCTGCAATTTTTAAGAGTGCACAGGGACGCTGTGCGATGATAACGGAGGGTTCTTCAGCCGCTAAATGATCTTTTAAAACTTTTTCAAAATTATCCACATCAAAAGGATCGGCGATGGTCACTTTATCAACGCCAACCGCGTGGCAAATCATTTCAAGGTCAACCTGACGGGCGGGCTCGCCTTTGATGGTAAAGCCGGTGGCGGGGTTGTGCTGATGACCTGTCATACCTGTGATGGAGTTATCTAAAACAATAACGGTGGAAGTGCCTTTGTTATAAACCATATCCATCAGACCGGTTACGCCGGAATGCAGGAAAGTGGAGTCGCCTAAAACCGCAACGGATTTTTTAGCAAATTCGCGACCCTGTGCCTTTTCCATACCATGCAGACCGGAAATGCTGGCGCCCATACAAATGATGCTGTCAATGCTGTCTAAAGGTTTAGCAGAACCCAAAGAGTAGCAACCAATATCACCGGAAACAGCCAGTTTTAATTTATTTAAAACATAGAACACGCCACGATGGGAACAACCGGGACACATAACAGGCGGGCGAACGGGAATTTCTTCATCAATGGTTAAGGATTCAACTGCTTTTTCGCCTGCGATTTTTTCGCGGAGCAGAGCGGCGGAATATTCACCGATGCCGCCCAGCAGTTCCTTACCCTGAACGTTAAAGCCCATAGCTTTAATCTGACGCTCTAAAACGGGATCCAGTTCTTCGATTACATAGCAAACATCCACTTTGGAAATAAAGTCTGCAATCAGTTTTTCAGGCAGGGGATGAATCATACCCAGTTTTAAGAAGGAAGCGTTGGGGAATGCTTCGCGAGCATACTGGTAAGCAATACCTGCGGTGATGAAACCGATTTTGGTGTCGCCCATTTCAACGCGGTTTAAAGCGCTTTCGCTGTTAAATCGTGCAAGGTCTTCCATACGCTTTTCAACAACCACGTGCTTGGGACGGGCAAAAGCAGGAATCATAACGTTTTTCGGTGCGTTCTTCACATAAGGACGAACAGCAACCTCTTCACGATCATAAAGTTCCACTTCGCTCTGAGAGTGTGCCACGCGGGTGGTTAGACGAACTAAAACGGGTGTATCAAACTGTTCGCTGATTTTGTAAGCTTCTTTCACAAAGTCGCGGCAATCGCTGCTGTCAGCAGGCTCCAGCATAGGCAGTTTAGCGGCAATGGCATAGTTGCGGCTGTCCTGCTCGTTCTGGGAACTGTGCATACCCGGGTCATCGGCAACGCAGATGACAAGACCGCCGCTCACGCCGATGTAACTCATTGTAAACATAGGGTCTGCGGCAACGTTCATGCCAACGTGTTTCATAGCGCTCATAGCGCGACCACCGGAGAGGGCAGCACCGGAGGCAACTTCAACAGCCACCTTTTCATTGGGCGCCCATTCGGCATATATTTCATCGTATTTGGAAACAAATTCAGTAATTTCGGTGCTGGGTGTACCGGGGTAGGATGAAACAACGTGAACCCCTGCTTCATAAGCACCGCGGGCAATGGCTTCATTGCCGAGCATCAATTTCTTCATGGTGATTTGCCTTTCTGCCCATAAGTTTTGCGAAACTCTGCACAACGGGCATTTGAACAGAGCTGTTAAAAAGCACTCATTTTATTGTATATTTTTTAAGGTAAAAAGTCAAGGGCAAAAGGGCATTTTGACATATTTTCTGCAAAAAAATTCCTGCATTTGCGTATGTTTTTGCATCATTTGGAAAGAATAGTAAAAAACAAGGAGAGGAAGATGAAAATGGAACTATCCGGCACAAAAACGGAACAGAATTTAAGAACTGCCTTTGCAGGTGAATCACAGGCGAGAAATAAGTATACCTATTTTGCTTCTGTGGCATCTAAAGAGGGCTATGAACAAATGGCTCACATCTTTAGAGAAACAGCAGATAACGAAAAGGCCCATGCGAAAATCTGGTTTAAACTTTTAGGCGGAATCGCAGACACAAAAACCAATTTAGAAGCGGCTGCGGCAGGTGAAAACAGCGAGTGGACCGAGATGTATGCAGAATTCGCCAAAACCGCCAAAGAAGAGGGGTTTGACTCCATCGCACGCCTGTTTTCTGTGGTGGCAGATATCGAAAGAGAGCACGAAGAAAGATTCCGTGCTTTGATTGCAAATTTAGAGTCAAAACAGGTGTTTGAAAAGCAAACGGAAACAAGTTGGATTTGTCGTAATTGCGGTCACATTCATAGAGGTACAAGTGCCCCTGATGTTTGCCCTGTTTGTGCGCATCCACAGGCCTATTTTGAAGAGAGAACGAAGAATTATTGATGTTTCACCCGTGTCCCACTTTTTGCATATAATGTAGCAAAAAGAGATGGGGCGGTGAGATGAAAAAACGAAGTTTGTGGCGGTCAATCTGTTGCCGATTAGACCAGTTGGAGCAGGAACTTGAAGGGTTATGCTATTGTCTGCAAAAACCTAGAAATACTTGCGGATGCAAGCGGGATTTTTGCGATTCAAACAATCATAACAAGGAAAAATGCGAACAAAAAAACGGGTGTTGCCGGTAGCAACACCCGTTTTTGATTTTTAATAAATTCTGAATACACCGGATACAATGCCGAGAATCTTCACATCCCGCACTAAAATGGGGGAGAGAGCATCGTTTTCCGGCTGCAGGCGAATGTAATCCGCTTCTTTATAGAAGGTTTTAACGGTGGCGGAATCATCAAGGAGCGCCACAACAATATCGCCGTTTCGCGCGGTGTCCTGCTGGGTGACGATAACATAGTCACCGTGGAGAATGCCTGCATTAATCATACTGTCGCCCTTAACCTTGAGCATAAACACGTTTTTGTTGTGTGCAAAGCGCATAGGCAGGGGGAAAGTATCGGTCACATTTTCTTCGGCAAGGAGGGGCGCACCTGCGGCAACGTTGCCGATCACGGGCACCGATAAAAATTCCGTAATGGGTTCTGCCATCCGTTCTGCTTCTGTGCCGGCAAGGCGGAGTGCACGGTTTTTGGAACCGTCTTTTTCCAGTCGACCGTCTTCTTCCAAACGCTTTAAATAGGTATGTACGGAAGAGGGAGAGTTCAGCCCAACAGCACTGCAAATTTCACGAACGGTGGGAGGATAGTTGTTCTCCTGCACGTATTCGTTAATGAATTCTAAAATCTGTTCTTCACGATTCACTCGTTTAGCCATATCAAAAATCCTTTCAAATGCGGATGTTTTTCCTATCTTTCTTATAGTATATCACAAAAAAATCAAAAAAGCAAACATTTGTTCGTTATTTTTTTGAAATTTTTTGACGAAACCTTCCGAATCAAAGAAAAAACGAGCCATACCTTTTGGTATAACTCGTTTTTTGGTGCAGCGAGTGATGTTAAATCCGAACCCAAGTCAGAATTTTCTATTTCCTCGAAAGTAATAGTTTCTGTGCCGTCCTTGTAGTTACAATCAATTATGATTTTGTCATCGAATAAGTAAACAGAGTTAAGAAAACTGTTTATAAGTCTTCTACGATGTTCCAATTTCTTCGGATTGAGTTTTCTGAATTTATGTATCCAAAAAAGAATCTGCTCTTTTGTAAGATTAGGTCTGGTCAATTCTTCTTTCATTATCTGTACGGATAGTTCGCTTTTTTCTCTTTCAAGCGCTTCAAGTCGTTCTTTAGTTGAGGTTGTAAAAATACCCTGCTGAATTGCGTTGAGCATATTATCAATACTTTTCTGTGTTTCCGCAAATTGTTTTTGAAGAATCGGCAGAGTGTCATTTTCTTTATGCAGATGTATAAGAAGTGCATCTGCCAATTTGTTCATCAAGTCATCGTCAAAGATTATCTTCATAAGATGTGAAATTACAATGTCTTCAATCCATTCCTTGCGAACGGTCTTTTTGTCACATCCTCTGTGATATTTCACGCTGACACACTTATAGTAGCGGTGAACGTGATTTGTGTGGCTTGTGCCGCTTTCGCCTGCCATAAGGCATTTACATTTGCCGCAAAACAGTTTTGTGGTAAGTAAATATTCATCTTCTGCTTTATGCTTTGCCGGAGCCTTTTTGTTTGCTTTCATCATATCTTGCACCCTTTCAAATAAATCTACCGGAACTATCGGAGGTATTCCGTTTGGAGTAGTT
>JAZOLH010000033.1:0-17126 GCA_045652815.1 Clostridia bacterium | reverse complement strand
ACGATTTATTACGATGATGTTAGAGGGTGAACTCTCTGAGAGTAACGGTCGTGTCGCCATCAGGGAAACGCTTATGGAAGGCATTAAGAGAGAACCTATCACGATTCCCGGTATCTTTGCAGACCGTCAGGCCACCCGTGGATTGATTGACAAAGAATATAGTATAACTTATAAAAATGGTACATATGCCCATAACCTATGGGTAGAAATGGTGTATGATTGGGGCGCATTTTTAGGTGGCATTATTTTACTGCTTATACTTGTTGCGATCATAAAGCTCATTAAAAGAAGCGATAAAAATGATGCCTACATCATTATGACATTTATCTGTACAGGTTTCGTTTACTTATTGTTATCGGGAACCTATTTACAAAGTGCAGAATTCTACTTTTTGATTGGTCTTGCAGTTAATTATGCTACAGACACAAAAAATCAAAACGATGAGGTTTTGCCATGAAAATAGCAGAAATCAACATGGTGACAAAAGGCAGTACTGGCAGAATTATGTTTCAGGTTGCAGAAACAGCGAGAGCTGCCGGTCATAAAGCTAAGACATTTAGCCCTGTCCCTTTTGTCAGAGGAAAAAAGAACCGGCCGGAAGATATTCCTGACCATTTTTGGTGGGGAAGTCGATGGGAAGCTATGTTCCACTATTATGTCGGTACACTGTTGGGGATGAATGGTCTGTTTTCCTGGTGTGGAACACGGAACTTAATCAAACAACTTAAAGCGTTTTCTCCCGATGTTATCCATCTGCACAATATACATGGTTTTTGTCTGAATCTGCCGATGTTCTTTCGTTATCTTAAAACATCCGGCGCAAAAGTAGTCTGGACGTTTCATGATTGTTGGGCTTTTACCGGGAATTGTTCGCATTTTGTAGTTAGCGGTTGTAATAAATGGCAAACGCTATGTGAACGTTGTCCCCAAAGTAAAGTGTATCCGAAAATGTATTTAGATACTTCCAGATGGATGTTTCACAAAAAGAAAGAATGGTTTTCCGGTTTGAGTGATTTGGTGATTGTTACACCATCGGAATGGCTGGCTAAACTTGTGAAACAATCGTTTCTCAAGGATCATACAATTGAAGTTATTAATAATGGAATTGACTTATCTGTTTTTAAGCCGAAAAAATCGGATTTCAGAGAAAGATATAACATTAAAGATAAGAAAATTCTATTAGGTGTTTCTTTTTACTGGGGCTATGAAAAAGGCCTTGATGTCTTTATAGAACTGGCAAAAAGACTGGATCCTGATCGTTATCAGATTGTTTTGGTTGGAACAGATGACAGCGTCGATAAAGAATTGCCCGACGGTATCATTTCGATTCATAGAACAAATAATCAAAACGAATTGGCTGAATTTTATTCGGCGGCAGACTTATTTGTGAGTCCGACGAGAGCAGAAAATTATCCGACTGTGAATATGGAATCCATTGCATGTGGCACGCCGGTGCTTACATTTGATGCTGGAGGCAGTGCGGAAAATTTGGACAGTTTGACAGGTTCAGTTATTAAATGCGGTGATATAGACGCTATGGAAGAGGAGATTATCAGAATTTCAAGCGGAACAGTATTCTTTGAGGAGGCGTGCTTGCAGAAGTCAGAATCCTTTGATCGTGCAAAGCGCTTCAATAAATACATTGAACTATTTCATTCAATGTGTAAAGGTGAGAAACAGTAGAGGAGGACGGACACGCATGTATTTCAAGTTTTATAAAATCATGATTATGATGGAACTAGACAGCATCAGAAAAGGTCATGAACGACAGTGCGACATGACAGTTCCTCGTCTCATTGCCAAAGAAGAAAAAAAGAGCGCCTTCGGTATGTGGCTGCGCATGATGTTTAGTTTGATTGTGACAGGCTGTACTTTTAAAGAATACTACAACTTGAATTTTATTAAACGTACACTTAAAAATCAGAAAACATATATCACATCCGGTTCCAATATAAATGCGTATAGCAAATTAAATGACGCCTCCTGTCATCATCTGTACATAAATAAAGACGAATTCAACGAGGTGTATTCGGAATTTATTGCACGAGATTGGATCAAATTGTCTGAGAATAAAGAGGACATTTATTCATTTTTTAAAAAACATAATGATGTCATTATTAAACAAAGAGATGGAGACAGCGGCAAGGGCATTGAGATTGTGCATGATTGCAACCAATTGACTCCTGCTGCAATTGATGAACTGGTTCGCGGCAAAGAAACAGGTATTGCAGAGGAGCTTCTTTATAACCATTCTAAGTTGAATGAACTGAATACATCTTCTTTGAACACAATGCGAGTGATTACCATTCGTAATGGTGACAAGATGGATATCTTATTTGCCGGCATCCGATTTGGTGCGAAAGGCGCTGAAATTGATAACATCAGCGTGGGTGGACGCATTGCCCCCATTGATATTGATAGCGGACAAATTTGTGCCCAGTCGCATACCAAGAAAACTGTGACAACAGATAATGAAGACAACAATGATTATATTGGATTTCAGATTCCGATGTGGGATAAGTTGTACGACTATTTATATAAACTGACAGCGGTTGTGCCTCAAATGCGATATATGGCTTGGGACATTGCAATTACCGAAAACGGATTCGCTACGATTGAAGGCAATCACAGTAGCGGTAACACAGTGACACAAGCCCATCTCGGAGAAATGCAGCCGGGTTTAAGGGTTAGACTCAATACATTAATTGAACCAATTAAGAAATAGACCATAGTAGTATGTTTAAAAGAAGGAAGAAAGCAGTTACATGAGTAGTAGCAGAACGAAAAATACAATTCTAAATGTAATGGGTGGAATCGCTGTAAAAACCTCCGGTTTTTTAACAGCCTTTATTGCGCGTACCGTTTTTCTTTATGTTCTTGGAATTGAATATGCGGGTGTTTCCAGTGTTTTCACAAACGTATTAACTGTACTTTCGTTTGCTGAACTGGGCATTGGAACTGCCATTACATATGCATTATATAAACCCATCGCCGAAAACGATGAACGACAAATCGGCAAGTTGATGAATGCATATCGGAAAATTTATACAACCATTGGTGTTGTGATTTTTTTCATTGGTTTGTGCCTGTTGCCTTTTATAAACTACATCATCACAAATGCACCAAGCATTAAGGAAGACCTGCGACTCATTTATTTGTTCTATTTGGCAGATACCTCCGTATCGTATTTGTTAATCTATAAATCAACATTCCTGATTGCCGCGCAAAAAGACCATGTGGTTTCAAAGTACAAGGTGATTGTATCGGTTGTTAAGACGGTTGTTGAATGTATTGCTTTACTTGTTTTTAAAAACTTTCTCGTATATCTTGCGTGTTCCATTGCCAGCAACTTCGCTCAGAATTTACTGGCGGCAAAAGCAGCAGAGAGAGAATATCCGGTTCTTAAAAAGAAAAATAAAGAAAAGCTGGAAGAATCTGAGAAGAAAACGCTCTTTAACGATACCGGTGCTCTTGCAATGTACAAGGTTTCCGGCACCGTCTTAAACGGTACGGACAGTATTTTGATTTCCTCCATGTTCGGTGCGGGCAGCGCCGGTATATTAGGTAACTATAACCTGGTTCTGGTGCAGATTTATTCCTTTATTATGGTTCTTTTTTCAGCTACATCTGCCAGTGTTGGCAACCTTGCGGCTACATCCGATAAAAAGCGTCAGTATCAAATATTTCAGCAAATGTTGTTTATCTGTTTTTGGTTGTATTGTTTCTGTGCAACCAGCCTTTGGACGTTGCTCAATCCGTTTATGTACGTTTGGCAAAGTGGTCGGCATATGTTCAGCGGATTTATCGTTGCGCTACTTGTGATAGAGTTGTATATTAAAGGTATGTTAAGTCCGGTCACGCAGTTCAGAACCTCGAACGGTCTTTTTGTTCAGGGAAAATACAGACCGGTCATTATGGCAGTGATTAATCTGGCATCGTCCATTTTGTTGGCAAGATGGATCGGGGTTGCAGGTATTTTTCTGGGCACGATTATTTCACGTGTCACAACACAGCTTTGGTATGACCCGTGGCTGATATTTAGAAAAGTATTCCGTGTCAGCACGTTGGAGTATTTTAAAACCTATTGTGCATATGGTATTGTTACGATTGTATCTTGTATTTTAACAAGTGCATTATTGAATGTAATCTGTCCGCAGGAAGGATTTGTTAAACTGATTATCGGTGCTGTTTTATGTGTCATTATCCCGAATGTGGCAATCGTTGGCCTGTTCCGTAAAACAGAAGCTTTTACGGCAACAATGGCTCTCGTAAAAGGTATATTGAAAAGACGATAATTCATTTTTATCAAGATGAACAAAATAAAATTTTTATAAGGAGTCGTATATGAAAATAGGAATCCTTACATTTCATCAAAGTGTTAATAATGGTGCGGTTATGCAGGGATATTCACTTTCCAAGAGGTTGAAGAAAGAATATCCGGATGATGAGGTTGAGATTATTAACTACCGAAAAAAGAGCGTGGATAAAACATATTCTTACCCTCTTTCGGAGTACTTCAAGGTTTCATCGGTAAAAGAACTCATCAAGAAAATACTGGATCTTGTTCTTGACCCGAAACTTTTGAAACGTTTGCGATATCGGACAAAAGTTTTCAACGACTGTCAGTATAGACTGCCCCTTTCCGACAGAGTGATTACCAGCGATGGAACAGACGAACTCAATCCCTATATTGAGGAAAACTATGATGTTCTTGTTGTGGGTAGTGATGCGGTTTGGAATTATGTTACCCGAGGTTTTCCAAACGCATATTTTCCGAAGAGAGACTTAAAGGTTAAAAAATTCAGTTATGCAGCAAGCTGTTATGGAATGGATTATCTTCAAATTTCAGAAGAAGAGAAAAAAGCAGTTTGCGATGTGTTTTCAGGATTTGATTTCATTGGCGCCAGAGATGAGGCAACTGAGAAGTTTGTAGAGTGGAGCGGTTGCACGGTTTTGCCGCAGCATACCTGTGACCCGACGGTTTTCTTAGATGTGGATGATTTGCCGATTGATTTGGATCGGTTAAAAAAGAAACTGTCAGACAGAGGGTTTGATTTTAATAAACCAACCATAGGCATTATGGGTAATGAAAAAATGCTATCTATGGTGAGAAAACTTTACTCCAATCAATATCAAATTGTATCCCTTTACAATTATTTAAAGGGTGCCGATGTGAATCTCTATGACCTTGAGCCTTATGAATGGGCTTATGTTTTCAGATATTTCAAGGTGACGTTCACAACATTTTTCCACGGCACACTGTTATCTCTTAGAAATGGTACCCCTGTGGTGTGTATTGATTTAGGAACCGCTTTCGGGAAACGTCACACGCCTAAGACATTGGATGTTTTAAAACGTCTGGGGTTTGAGGATTGGTATTTAGTCACAGATTATAAAACCTTAAATCTTGACAAAATCAAAGCAAAAGCCGACGAATTGATTAATGGTGATTATCACGATTCCATCATCGCGGCGATGAACAAAGAAGCAGAATCTTTTAATGTGTTTAATGAGGCACTAAAGTCTATAATGAGAAAGGATAGATAAGAGAATGATTAACGTAATTGGTCTCGGTTACATTGGACTTCCTACCGCACTTATGATGGCGGCACATGGCGTTGAAGTAGTTGGTACAGATTATAATAAGGAACTGGTTGCAACTTTAAATGCCGGCAAAACAACCTTTAAAGAAGAAGGTCTTGACGAGCTGTTTGCAGAAGCAGTCAGCAAAGGTATCAAATTTACAACGGAATACCAAAAAACAGATACATACATTGTTTCTGTTCCGACTCCTTATGACAAATTCAGCAAAAAGGTTGATGCCTGCTATGTAGTAGCTGCTGTTAAAGCCATTATGGACGTGTGTCCCAAAGGTGCTACTGTTGTTGTTGAATCAACCGTTTCTCCCGGAACCATTGATAAATATGTTCGTCCTGTTATCGAAGAAAATGGTTTTGTCATTGGCAAAGATATCAATCTGGTTCATGCACCCGAGAGAATCATCCCCGGCAATATGGTGTATGAACTGTTACATAACAACCGTACCATCGGTGCTGATGATAAAGCCATTGGCGAGAAGATTAAAGAACTGTATGCCTCCTTCTGCCAGGGTGAAATCGTTGTGACCGATATTCGTACAGCCGAAATGACAAAAGTTGTTGAAAATACATTCCGCGCCGTTAACATTGCGTTTGCAAACGAGCTGGCAAAGATTTGTCGTCAGGATAATATGGATGTATATGAAATTATTAAAATCTGTAATATGCATCCTCGTGTTAATATCCTGCAGCCCGGCCCCGGCGTTGGCGGACACTGTATTTCCGTTGACCCATGGTTCTTGGTTGGCGATTATCCCAGCCTTGCTAAAGTTATTGATGAATCTATGAAAACAAATGACGGTATGCCGGACTTTGTTTTAAACCGTATTCACCAGATTATGAAGGAAAACAACATCACCGACTTTTCAAGAGTAGGTCTTTATGGTCTTTCTTATAAAGAAAATGTGGATGACCCTCGCGAATCACCCACCATTCAGCTTCTTGAAAACCAGGAAAGACATCTGGCTGCTCCGATTAAGTCCTATGATCCGTATTTCGATAAGGATATTGTGCCTAACCAGTATCACGATTTCGATAAATTCCTGGAAGATACAGATCTCGTTGTAATTATGGTTAACCATAATCAGATTAAGGAAAACATGGACAAGCTTAAGGATAAAATTGTTTTTGATACTCGTAAATGTTGCGATCTTCCCGGAACATACAGACTGTAGACTGAAAGGAGACACCAATTATGAGAACCGTTATGCTCACCTTCGGCACGCGTCCCGAAGCAATTAAAATGTGTCCTTTGGTTAACGAACTTAAATCCAGAACGGATTTAAAGACGGTTGTATGTGTAACCGGTCAGCACAGACAGATGCTGGATCAAGTTCTGGATGCTTTCGGCGTTGTACCGGATTATGATTTGTCTATTATGAAGGACAAGCAGACGCTGTTTGATATTACCACCGGTATTTTAAACGGGATTGGTAATGTGCTTGATGAAGTGAAACCTGATGTGGTTTTGGTTCACGGTGATACTTCTACAACCTTTGTAACAGCATTGGCGTGCTTTTACAAGCAAATTCCGGTAGGTCATGTAGAAGCGGGGCTTAGAACCTATAATATTTATAGCCCCTATCCGGAAGAATTCAACCGACAGGCTGTAGGCATCGTGGCAAAATATCATTTTGCACCTACAGAATTATCTAAAGAAAATCTTCTGCGTGAAGGCAAGAATCCCGAGGACATCTATGTAACAGGTAACACAGCCATTGATGCACTCAAAACAACAGTCCGTGCAGATTATTCCCATCCTGAGCTGGAATGGGCGAAAGGCAGTCGTCTCATTATGATTACGGCACACCGTAGAGAAAACTTAGGTGAGCCTATGCATAATATGTTCCGTGCTATTCGCAGGGTTATGGATGAACATCCCGATGTGAAAGCAATCTATCCCATCCATATGAATCCTGTGGTTCGTCAGGCAGCGGATGAGGAACTGGGCGATTGCGACAGAATCCGTATTATTGAACCTTTGGAGGTTCTGGATTTCCACAACTTCTTAGCCCAGAGTTTTATGATTTTAACTGATTCCGGCGGCATTCAGGAAGAAGCACCTTCTCTTGGTAAACCGGTTCTTGTTATGCGTGACACCACAGAACGTCCTGAAGGCATTAAGGCGGGAACTCTGAAATTGGTTGGTACCGATGAACAAGTGATTTACGATAACTTTAAATTATTGCTCAATGATAAAGAAGCATATGACGCTATGTCAAAGGCAAGCAATCCTTATGGTGACGGCTTTGCCAGCAAGCGTATTGCAGATATATTGGAGGGAAAATAAAATGTCTTTATTTACAGGTAAAACATTATTGATTACCGGTGGTACCGGTTCCTTTGGTAACGCAGTTTTAAATCGTTTTTTACGAACTGATATTGGCGAAATCAGAATTTTCTCCCGTGATGAGAAAAAGCAGGATGATATGCGTCATGAATTTCAGGTGAAAATGCCTGAAGTGGCTGATAAGATTAAGTTTTATATCGGCGATGTGCGTGATATTGACTCTGTTCGTAATGCAATGCACGGTGTAGATTATATTTTCCATGCAGCAGCGCTCAAACAGGTGCCTTCCTGCGAATTCTTCCCCATCGAAGCGGTAAAAACCAATGTACTTGGTACTGAAAACGTGCTGACCGCCGCTATTGAAGCAGGGGTTAAAAATGTGGTTTGTCTGTCCACCGATAAGGCAGCTTACCCTGTTAATGCAATGGGCACTTCCAAGGCGATGATGGAAAAGGTTATCGTTGCGAAATCCAGAACCGTTAGCCCTGAAAAAACAAAAATTTGCTGTACACGTTACGGTAATGTTATGTGCTCTCGCGGTTCTGTTATTCCTCTGTGGATTGATCAGATTCGTTCCGGCAATCCCATAACGATTACTGATGGTTCCATGACTCGTTTTATCATGTCTTTAGATGAAGCAGTGGATTTAGTACTCTTTGCTTTTGAACATGGTGAAAGCGGTGACATTTTAGTACAGAAAGCACCCGCTTGTACCATCAAGACACAGGCAGAAGCAGTTTGTGAACTCTTTGGCGGCAATAAAGACGATATCCGCGTGATTGGTATTCGTCACGGTGAAAAAATGTACGAAACTCTGCTCACAAATGAAGAATGTGCGGGTGCTATCGATATGGGTAACTTCTATCGCGTACCTTGTGATAAACGTGGCCTGAACTATGATAAATATTATAGCAAAGGTGATGCTGAAAGAAACACCTTAACCGAATTTAACTCTAATAACACAGAACTTTTGTCTGTAGCAGAAACTAAAGAAAAAATTGCAAGCCTTGCTTATATTCAGGAGGAACTTGCAAAAGGAACTAACTGATAAAGTATAAATCTACAAATAAGGAAGGTACTGACAAATGAAAATGAAGGCAGAACAATCCTTAACGAACGCATTAGATTACCGTAAAAACAGTTTAAATACCTTAAAATTAATTGCAGCGCTTCAGGTCGTTTATGGCCATATTTATGCGCATATGCAGTATTCTTTCCCACCGCTGCTTTCTCAGACTTTAGGTATTTTTATGGGTGTTCCCATATTCTTTATGCTGAGTGGCTTTTTGATTTGGAATTCGGTGGGACGGTCTTCGAATTTCAAAGAGTATGCATCAAAACGATTCTGGCGCATTTATCCTGAACTATGGTTGGGTGTGTTAATTGAGATTGCTGTTTTGCTTATTTTCTTCCGTGGCAGTATCAATGTGCCGCTGTTGTCAGTATTTACTGTGACACAAGGAACGGTTCTGCAATTTTGGACACCAGGCTTCTTGAGAGCTTATGGATGCGGTACTCCTAACGGAGCATTATGGACAATTTGCGTTACGGTCCAATTTTATATTATTGTATGGCCGCTGTATAAAGTGTTACATAAAAAAAGCCTTATCTGGTGGGTAGGTGCATTTCTGATTGCTGTTTTGTTTAAGGCAGCATCGCCTATCTTACATCAACATCTTCCTGAAATCATATATGATTTCTTTAAGGTTTCGATATTGCCTTATTTATGGATTTTTGTACTCGGCGGAGCGCTCTCGGAGTTTCGTGATAAAACCATTCCATTTTTGAAGAAATATTGGTGGATACTCCTTGCGTTGTCATTTGTGGTAGATGGTTTGAATATCGATATTGATGCGGCTAACTATGGCGTTCTGCTATATTCTCTGCGAGTGCCTGCTCTCATTGGTTTAGCATATGCCTTGCCACAATTCAATATTAAGGTTGATATTTCCTATGGCCTTTATATTTATCATATGACAGTTGTTAACGCTATGATTGAATTAGGTTTTATAGGCCATTTGTGGCATGTATTGATCGCATTTGCGCTGAGTATCTTGCTTGCCTGCGGATCTACGACGTTTGCTAATTTTTTTAATAAGAAAACAAAACAGAAAAAATACAGTGGGGGTTTATCATGAATAATAAGAACGATTACAGTCATGTACAGTTCAAGAATAATGGAAAACTGAAATTGTTAATCATCGTGGGCACACGCCCCGAGATTATCCGTCTCGCCGCTGTCATCAACAAATGCCGTACATATTTTGATGTGATCTTAGCTCACACCGGTCAGAACTATGACTATAACTTAAACGGCGTTTTCTTCCGTGATTTAAAACTGGCTGATCCGGAAGTGTATTTGGATGCGGTAGGCGCCGATTTAGGTGAAACCTGTGGCAATATCATTGCCAAATCCTATAAACTGATGGCAGAAATCAAGCCCGATGGTGTTCTGGTTTTGGGTGATACCAATTCTTGTCTGTCCGTCATCGGTGCAAAACGCTTGCACATTCCCATCTTCCATATGGAAGCGGGTAACCGTTGCAAAGATGAATGCTTGCCCGAGGAAACCAACCGCCGCATTGTTGATATCATCAGCGATGTAAATATGGCATATTCCGAGCACGCGCGTCGCTATCTTGCCGATTGCGGTCTGCCTAAAGAACGCACCTATGTAACAGGTTCTCCTATGGCAGAAGTGCTCCATAACAATCTGGCAGAAATCGAAGCAAGCGATGTACACAAGCGCCTTGGTCTTGAAAAAGGCAAATACATTTTGCTGTCTGCCCACAGAGAAGAAAATATTGATACGGATAAGAACTTTACCAGTCTCTTTACCGCCATCAATAAAATGGCAGAGAAGTATGATATGCCGATTCTCTATTCCTGCCATCCCAGAAGTAAAAAGAAGCTGGAAGCCACCGGCTTTAAATTAGATAAGCGCGTGATTCAGCAGGAACCCTTAGGTTTCCACGATTATAACTGCCTGCAGATGAACGCATTCTGCTGCGTATCCGATAGCGGTACATTGCCCGAAGAGAGCAGTTTCTTCACCAGCATCGGCAAGCCCTTCCCAGCGGTTTGCATCCGTACATCCACGGAGCGCCCCGAAGCGCTGGATAAAGCGTGCTTCATCCTTTCGGGTATTGATGAAAAAGGTCTTCTGCAGTCTGTTGACACCGCTGTGGAAATGAACAAAAACGGTGACTACGGTATTCCTGTTCCCGATTACATTGAAGAAAACGTTTCCTCTAAAGTTGTGAAGATTATTCAGAGCTATGTGGGAGTTGTAAACAAAATGGTTTGGAGAAAAGAAATATGAAGATTTTAGTAACCGGTGCTAAGGGTATGGTAGGCAGAGCCCTTTGTAACAACTTAAAGAACATTCGTGACGGTAAAAATAAAACCCGCCCGAATCTTACCATTGATGAAATTTTCGAATATGATTTAGGCAACACAAAAGAAGAGTTGGAAGTATTCTGCCGCGAGGCTGACTTTGTGTTCAATCTTGCCGGCGTAAACCGCCCTGAGAATCCCGAAGATTTTATGAAGGGAAATTTCGGCTTTGCTTCAGAACTTTTGGCTTGTCTGAAAAAGCATGGAAACAAAGCACCCATTATGCTTTCAAGTTCCATTCAGGCAACGCTTGCCGGTCGCTTTGGCGACAGCGAATATGGCAGAAGCAAGCAGGCGGGGGAAGAGTTGTTCTTCTCTTATGGCGAAGAAACAGGAGCGCCTGTTTATGTGTTCCGTTTCGTAAATCTGATGGGTCATAGCCGCCCCAAATATAACAGCGCCGTTTCCACTTTCTGCTGGGCAGTTGCTAACGATGAAGCATTCACCGTCAATGACCCTGCAGTCGAACTGGAACTTTTGTATATCGATGATTTAGTAGAAGCTATGTTTGACCTGTTAGAAGACAAGGTACATCGTTGTTCCTTTGATGGAGTAGAAACCATCGCCGACGAAAACGGTCGCTATTGCTATGTTCCTGTGACACATAAGGTGACGTTGGGCGAAATTGTTTCTTTATTGGAACAGTTTAAGGAACAACCCAAAACCCTGATGATGCCCAAAATGCCCGAGGGTTCTTTTGCGAAGAAATTATATAGTTTGTATTTAAGTTATCTGCCGAAAGAAAAAATTAAGTATGCGCTGAAGATGAACGTGGATGACCGTGGTAGTTTTACAGAACTGATGCATACCGAAGATTGCGGTCAGGTTTCCATCAACATCAGCCGCCCCGGTATTACTAAAGGTCAGCACTGGCACAATTCCAAATGGGAACTGTTCATTGTTGTGGCAGGTCACGGACTGATTCAGGAACGAAACATCAATACGGGTGAAATGGTTGAGTTTGAAGTCTCCGGTGATAAGATTGAAGCCATTCATATGATTCCCGGCTGGACACATAACATCATTAACTTATCCGAAACAGAAAATCTGGTTACGGTAATGACCTGTAACGAAATTTTCAACCCCGAAAGACCCGATACATTTTTTGAAATGGTTTAATCAGGATTTTTAAACAAAACTCTTACTGATGTATAGTTTTTTCCTTTTTGGTAAAACTGCCATCTGTAAGAGTTTTTTTGTTGGGAGTGGAGCAACTTGAAGATTGTTTTTCGTTGTCTTCGGGGATTGGCAATTCTATTGGCCATCATTTGCTATCTGTTGATCAGAGCATCATCAATCAGTGAAAGGGCAGAGGAGAGGCAGAAAAAGCAATAGATTATCGATATTGTTAATATTTTATCAAATAGGTGTTGACAAACAAAATCTTTTATGTTATAATCGTGATATGATATAAGTGGGAAATTCGGATTTTTCAGAAAAGGCGTGATTGTAAGCGCGTTTCTAAAAGTCGGAAATTCCGCTTGTAATCAGCAAGTTAACAAATAAATTTTTATAGAAAGAGGGATACATACAATGGCAAACATCGATTTAACCAAATACGGTATTACCGGCGTTACCGAAATCATCCACAACCCTTCTTATGAAGAACTGTTCATCGCTGAAACAGATCCCGCACTGGAAGGCTTTGAAAAAGGTCAGGCAACCGAACTGGGCGCTGTTAACGTTATGACCGGTATCTACACAGGTCGTTCCCCCAAAGATAAGTTCATCGTTATGGATGAAACTTCTAAAGACACTGTTTGGTGGACTTCTGACGAATTCAAACACGACAACCACCCCTGCAGCACTGAAACTTGGGGCGTTTTAAAAGATCTGGCAATCAAAGAACTGTCCGACAAGAAACTCTACGTTATGGACGTTTTCTGTGGTGCTAACGAAGACAGCCGTATGGCTATCCGTTTCATCATGGAAGTTGCTTGGCAGGCACACTTTGTTAAGAACATGTTCATCACTCCTTCTGCTGAAGAACTGGAAAAATTCGAACCCGATTTCGTTTGCTACAATGCTTCTAAAGCAAAAGTTGAAAATTTTGCTGAACTGGGTCTTAACTCTGAAACTGCAGTTGTATTCAACCTGTCTTCTAAAGAACAGGTTATCTTAAACACCTGGTACGGCGGCGAAATGAAAAAAGGTATGTTCTCCATGATGAACTACTACCTGCCTCTGGCTGGCATGGCTTCCATGCACTGCTCCGCTAACACCGATATGAACGGTGAAAACACCGCTCTGTTCTTCGGTCTGTCCGGTACCGGTAAAACCACTCTGTCTACCGACCCCAAACGTCTCTTAATTGGTGACGATGAACATGGTTGGGATGACAAGGGCGTATTCAACTTCGAAGGCGGTTGCTACGCTAAGGTTATCAACCTGGATAAAGAATCCGAACCCGATATCTACAATGCTATCAAACGTAACGCCCTCTTAGAAAACGTAACTGTTGACGAAAATGGCGTTTGCAACTTTGCTGATGGTTCCGTAACTGAAAACACTCGTGTTTCTTACCCCATCGACCATATCGAAAAAATCGTTCGTCCCGTTTCTACTGCTCCTGATGCACAGAACGTTATCTTCCTGTCTGCAGACGCTTTCGGCGTTCTGCCTCCGGTTTCCGTTCTGACACCTGAACAGGCTCAGTACTACTTCCTGTCCGGTTTCACCTCAAAGCTGGCAGGTACCGAACGTGGTATCACCGAACCCACCCCGACCTTCTCCGCTTGCTTCGGTCAGGCGTTCTTAGAACTGCACCCCACCAAGTATGCTGAAGAACTGGTTAAGAAGATGGAAAAGAGCGGTGCTAAAGCATACCTGGTTAACACAGGTTGGAACGGTACCGGCAAACGTATCTCCATTAAAGATACCCGTGGTATCATCGACGCTATCTTAGATGGTTCCATCTTAAAAGCTGAAACCAAAACCATTCCTTACTTCAACTTGGCTGTTCCCACCGAACTGCCCGGCGTTGACACCGGCATTTTAGATCCTCGCGATACTTATGCTGATGCTGCTGAATGGGATGCAAAAGCTCAGGATCTGGCTAGCCGCTTCGTTAAGAACTTTGTTAAATACACCGGTAACGATGCAGGTAAAGCTCTGGTTGCTGCTGGTCCTCAGCTCTAATTCTAACAAACAAAAAATAAAGGGATTCGCAAATGCGAATCCCTTTTTTATTATGTGAAAAGAAAAGGAATCCGCCGATAGCGGATTCCTTTATTTTTATTTATTTAATTTTTCAAGGTCGTTCTTTCTGATTTCAACACGTCTAACCTTGCCGCTGATGGTCTTGGGCAGATCATCCACAAATTCCACAATTCTGGGGTATTTGTAAGGTGCGGTGTGGGTTTTAACGTATTCCTGAATGTCTTTTTTCAGTTCTTCGGTGCCGGCTGTTCCTTTTGTCAGAACGATGGTCGCCTTAACAATCTGACCGCGAACTTCATCAGGTACGGGAGTGATAGCACATTCAAGCACATACGGCAGTTCCATGATAACGCTTTCGATTTCGAAAGGTCCGATACGGTAGCCGGAAGATTTGATAACATCGTCGATACGACCAACGTACCAAAGGTAACCATCTTCGTCCATAGATGCAGTATCGCCGGTGTGGTAATAACCGTCGTGCCAAACATCTGCGGTTTTTTCTTCGTCCTGATAGTAGCCGATGAACAGACCGCAAGGCACGTTTTCTTTGGTGCGGATACAGATTTCGCCTGTATCACCCACGTTACATTCGTTGCCCTCGGCATCCATAATAACAACATCATAGAGGGGGCTGGGACGACCCATAGAACCGATTTTCGGGGTAGAGCCCACGAAGTTTGCAATGGAGAGGGTTGTTTCGGTCTGACCGAAACCTTCCATAATGGAAAGGCCTGTTGCCTTTTTAAACTGGTTATATACTTCAGGGTTCAGCGCTTCGCCTGCTGTTGTTGCATATTCGATAGAAGATAAATCGTATTTAGACAAATCTTCTTTAATGAAGAAGCGGTACATTGTGGGCGGTGCGCAGAATGTTGTGATGTGATATTTTGCAAACATGGGCAGAATGTCTTCGGAGCGGAATCTGTCAAAGTCATAGGTGAAGATGCCTGCTTCGCAGAGCCACTGACCGTAGAGTTTACCCCAAAGGGCTTTACCCCAACCGGTGTCGGAGATGGTAAAGTGCAGACCATCGGGATTTACATTGTGCCAATGTTTTGCGGTGGGGTAATGGCCCAGCGCATATTTATAAGAATGAGTTGCAATTCTGGGATATCCGGTTGTACCGAGGGTGAACAGCATCAGCATGGGGTCATCACCGCAGGGGGAATCATCCTTGCGGTAGAAGTGGGTGCTGAAACGTTCCATTTCAACATTGAAATCGTGCCAGCCTTCTTTTACGCCGCCTACCAGAATTTTCTTCATTTCGGGGAATGCTGCCGCTGCCTTTTCGGCCTCGGTGGAAACGTCACCGTCCGCTGTGCAGACAATGGCTTTAACGCCTGCCGCTTTGTAGCGATATTCAAAGTCGTGCTCAACCAACTGGTTGGTTGCAGGAATAGCGATGGCACCGATTTTATGCAGAGCCAGCATACAGAACCAGAACTGGTAATGACGCTTTAAGACCAGCATAACCGTATCGCCGCGTTTGATGCCCAAAGACTCAAAATAGTTAGCGGTTTTAGCGGAGTATTTCTTCATATCACTGAAGGTGAATCTCTTATCGCTCTTATCGTTACCCACCCACATCATAGCCAGTTTATCGGGGTTTTTCTTAGCAATAGCATCCACACAGTCAAATGCAAAGTTAAACTTATCTTCGTTTTTAAAGGAGATACCGTTAAATACACCGTGTTCATCGTATGTAGAGGTGATGAACTTATCGGCAACGGTTTTGGAAGAGGACTTTTCAGCCGCTTTTTCTACCTTTTCAGCGATGTAAGGTGCTTCGGGGTATTCTTCGCTAAACTGACCGTCTTGCGGGTTTAAAACGATAGCATGGAACTCACAGCCACCTTCTGAAACCGCAATCATACCGTGGGGTGTAATACTGTTATAGAAAATGGAGTCGCCTTCGTTTAAAACGGTTACATGGTTACCGATTTGTACTTTTAAGGAACCTTTAACGATTACGTCAAATTCCTGACCGTTATGAGAACTCAAGGGGATGGGCGCATTCTGTTCTTCCTCTAAATAGGGGAAAGTAACCAGGAACGGTTCTGCCATCTTGCCCTTAAATTTGGGGGCCAGGTTGTTATAAACGAAGCCTTGTTTTTTGATAATTTTAAGACCTTTGCCTTTTCGGGTAACGGCAAAGGATGTCAGCGTACCGCTGGTACCTTCTAACAGGTCAACAACGTCAACGCCGCAGGCCTTGGCGCATTTGTATAAGAAAGTAAAGGAAAAGTCTGTTTCGCCTTGTTCCAGTGTTAAATATTCTTCTACCGAAACACCTGTCAGTTTTGCCAGTTCTTCGGGGGAAAAGCCTGTTGCTTCGCGCAGGGCCTTAATACGTCCTGCGACTTCCTTCAGATTGTAATCCATTTTCTTTTTTTTGCTCCTTTCTGTTCCGTGCCCATTTTGAAAAGGGTTTTCACGGCTTTGAATAAAACAAAAAAACCCGTCTCAAAGTTTTCCTTGAGACGAGTTGTTCAACCCGCGGTACCACTCAAGTTACGGAAAATTCCGTCACTTATCGGACTCTATCAAGTCCTTTGCTTTAACGCAGCATTACGGAAGGAGGCTTCTCAGCTTTGCCTTTCGGTCCTCCAACACAGAAGTGATGGGTCATTGGAAAGCATTGCCCTTGGCTCGCAGCATCCGCCAACTCTCTCAAGGCGCCTCAA
>JAZOLH010000032.1:0-4456 GCA_045652815.1 Clostridia bacterium | reverse complement strand
GATGAAGAAGGCAACGAGGTGGCAACCGCCACAGGTGAAAAAGGCACCTTCACCATTGATGGCGTGCACCTTTGGTGGCCGGGCGAGGCCTATCTGTATAAGGTCGAAGTTCACTTTGGCGAAGACTGTTACGCCGAGCATTTCGGTGTTCGCACCGTCGAAGTCCGCGGCACCGAATTTTTAATCAATGGCAATCCTTTTTACTTCAAAGGCTTCGGCAAACACGAAGATACCCCATTCCGCGGCCGCGGCCTTGATGAAGTTGCCAACGTGAAAGATATCTCGCTGTTGCACTGGATTGGTGCCAATTCTTTCCGCACCAGCCACTATCCCTATGCTGAAGAAATGATGTACCTCTGCGACCGTGAGGGCATTGTTGTGATTGACGAAACCCCTGCTGTTGGCGTAAACTTAAACTTTGGCGCCGCTATGGGTGGTGCTCCGCAAGACACCTATCAGATTCTCCGCACCAAAGAGCACCACGAAGATGTGATTCGCGATATGATTGCCCGTGATAAAAACCACGCCTGCGTGGTGATGTGGTCCATCGCCAACGAGTCTGATACCACCACCTTCCCCGATAGTGCTCTTGCCTATTACCAGCCCCTTTACGATTTAGCCCACGCGGTCGATCCGCAGGACAGACCCGTCACCATCGTAGGTGTGCAGAACGAATTTCACAAGGATAAAACCCTGCCCATCACCGATGTCATCTGCTTAAATCGTTACTATGGCTGGTACGTGTACGGTGGCGATTTAAAAGCCGCCGCTGATGCACTCTCCGTTGAACTTGATTATTGGGAAAAACTTGGTAAACCCTTAATGTTCACCGAATACGGTGCCGATACCGTGGCAGGGTTCCACGATGCCACCCCCGTGATGTTCACGGAAGAATATCAGGTGAACTTTTATAAAATGGTCCACGAAGTCACCGACCATTACCCCTTCTATATCGGTGAGCAGGCCTGGAACTTTGCGGATTTTGCCACCATTCAGGGCATTATGCGCGTAGAGGGCAACAAAAAAGGCCTCTTTACAAGAGACCGAAAACCCAAAATGGCGGCACATTATTTCAGAGAACGTTGGCACGATATTCCCGACTTTAATTATGAAAAAACCAAATAAAAAAGCGGCAGGTTTTCGCCTGCCGCTTTCTCTTGTTTATCTTAGAAATTGTTTTCTTTTAAGAATGCTTCCAGTCTGTCAAGACCTTCTTTAACGGTATCCATAGAAACCGCATAAGACCAACGAACATAGTCATCGTTACCAAAGCCGCTGCAAGGCACAACAGCAACCTTTGCTTTGTCTAACAGTACGCCTGCAAAGTCATCAGAGGTGTTAATCATAACGCCTGCCATTTCGTGACCCTTCAGCGCGGAAATGTTCATCAGAACATAAAATGCACCGTTGGGCATTTTGCAGGAAACACCGTTCATGCTGTTGATACGTTCTACCATATAGTTTCTACGTTCTACGAACGCTTTTTTCATCATTTCGATTTCTTCTTTGCCGCCGGAAAGAGCCGCAACAGTTGCCGCCTGTGCGATAGAGTTGGGGTTAGAAGATGCGTGGGACTGCACATTTGCCATAACTTTAGCAATTTCAGGAGCCGCCGCCGCAAAACCGATTCTCCAACCGGTCATAGCATAGGTTTTGGAAACACCGTTAATGATAATGGTGCGATTTTTAATATCTTCACCTAAAGAAGCGATGGAAACGTGCTCGCCTTCATAGATTAAGTGTTCATAAATTTCATCCGAAATCACATACAGGTCGTGCTCGATTGCAAAATCAGCAATGGCCTGCAGTTCTTCCTTGGTATAAACCATACCGGTGGGGTTAGAGGGGCTGTTCAGCACGATAGCACGGGTTTTATCTGTCAGCGCCGCAGAGAGTTCAGCCACACCCAGTTTGAAATCATTTTCTTCTGTGGTTTCCACAACAACAGGAACACCGTCAGACAGTTTAACCATTTCGGGATAACTTACCCAGAAAGGTGCAGGGATGATCACTTCATCACCGGGGTTTAAAATAGCAGAAAATGCGTTCACCAAAGAGTGCTTCGCACCGTTGCTGACAACAATCTGTGTGGGTTCGTAAGAAAGACCGTTTTCACGCAGAAACTTATCTGCAACCGCCTGACGCAGTACCATGGTACCTGCCGCAGGTGTATATTTTGTCTGACCGCCGCGGATGGCTTCAATAGCTGCATCCTGAATATATTTCGGTGTATCAAAATCGGGTTCGCCTGCACCGAAACCAACAACATCAATGCCCTCTGCTTTCATAGCCTTGAACTTAGAGTCAATGGCCAGAGTAGTAGAAGCTTTGATAGCTTTTGCTTTTTCTGATAAATACATAGTCAATTTGCCTTTCCGCCCACAATTCTTATTACGCTGAATCTCCTGTGGGCAAGAGGCGTAAAATTCATTTTGCAAAACCGCAAAATGAACATTATTTTCTTAGAAAAATCATTTTTTCTTTAATATCCTCTAGTATTGTACTATAAAACAACCAAAAATGCAACAGTTTTTTGAAAAAATTTCATTTTATGACAGTTTTGGCATAATTTATCCAGTTTTCGTGTGCAATTTTGTTCAAAAATGAATCCGAAACGCCATTTTCTTGCAAAGCACAGAATAAATTTTGATATTCCATCGGCCCTGCAAGGCCACGGACCGGCTCACCCGAAAACCCATCAAAATCCGAGCCCAGTCCTAAACAGTTTTCCCCACCCACCGATGCAATATGCTCAATATGGCGCAGGCAATCCTCCAAACTCGCTCTGCCCTCTTCGTTTAAGAAAACGGGATAGAGATTGAGCCCAATGACTCCACCCGCCTCAGAAAGAGCCCGAATCTGCTCATCGGTCAAATTTCTCGGGTGGGAGCAAATGGCTTTGGCATTAGAATGGGATGCCATAGGCGGAAGAGTCGTACAATCAAGCACATCCCAAAAACTCTTCTCCGATACATGGGACACATCCACCATCATCCCAAGGCGATTCATCTCTCTGACAACATCCCGCCCAAATGCAGTCAGTCCGCCCCCTGATGAGCCCAAAACACCGCCTGCTATCTCATTATCATCATTCCAGGTCAGCGTTATAGCGCGAACGCCCAACTCATAAAAATACTGCAGATTAAAAAGAGAGCCGCCTAGCGCCCTGCCGTTTTCAAGGGTGAGTATAGCGCCCACTTTGCCCTCTGAAAATGCGCAGGAAAAGTCCTCTGCCTTTTTAATCTGCAGTATGTCTGTATTGTGTTTTACTTCCCTGTGAAAAATCTCTGCCATAGCGCAGGCATCTTCAAAGGGGCTCTTCGTTTCATCATCTAAAAATGCGGCGAAAAACTGAACATATCCATCTTGTTTCGGCAAACTTTCCAAAGATACCCTATAGGCATTTTTCCGCAGATTGCCGCCTTTTGTCCAAAGTTCAAACAAGGTGTCGCAATGACTGTCAACAACAGGATATGTTTTCATAAAACCCCTCCGAAACATTATAATGAGAAAGCGGAAATAAGATGCCGAATCTCGCCTACATTCCGCCCGTCGTAGAGCACTTCAATCACATCAAAACTGTAATTGGCATCTACATTCTTTTCCTCAATATAAGCATATGCGGTCTTGATGATTTTTTGCTGTTTACTTTTCGTCACCGCTTCGCAGGGCAAGCCAAAGTCTTCACTTTTACGGGTTTTCACTTCAACAAAGGAGATGGTGTCACCCTTCTGGGCAATTATATCAATCTCTCCGACAATTTTGCCCTGAATCACTTTATAGTTTCTCTCTAAAATGCGATAGCCCTGCTTCTTCAGGTATCGGCAGGCCGCCGCCTCACCGCTATCGCCAATGATTTTTGTTAACATAGGCTTTAATCCTTTGCCAGAATTTTTGTTAAAAAGCTTCGTCTGTGTGCAGGGCAAGGTCCCAGCGCGCGAATCAACTCGCAATGTTTGGCACTGCCATACCCTTTATGCTTTTCAAATTCATATTCAGGGTATTCTTTTGCCAGAACTTCCTTGCAGTATCTGTCTCGGGCCACTTTGGCAAGTATGGATGCCGCCGCAATGGTCTGGCTCAAGGCATCGCCCTTCTTCACGCACTGATTGGGCTCAGGCAGTCCGCGGCTGATGTTACCGTCCACCAAAATCATATCGGGGGTCACGTTAAGACCTTCAATTGCCTTTTTCATCGCCAGCATAGTGGCATTTAAAATGTTGATTTCATCAATGGTTTTCTCATCAACCGATGCAATGCAGTAAGAAACCGCCGCTTCCTGAATCAGCGGAAACAGGGCCTCTCTCTTTTTCTCTGTCAGGGCCTTGGATTCGTTGATTTCCTCCATATAAAATCCCTTAGGAAGCTCTATCGCCGCCGTATAAACAGGTCCTGCCATAGGGCCTCTGCCTGCTTCATCCTCACCGGCTAAATAGGTTATGCCATTATCTAAAAA
>JAZOLH010000031.1:0-21527 GCA_045652815.1 Clostridia bacterium | reverse complement strand
TCCCAGCGCTATGTAAAAGAAGGTCAGTTTGAGTTTATCACCCCGCCTGCTATCGCGGCAAACGACGAGGCCCACAAACTTTACATTAAGTCTATGGAAGATGCGCAGGATACATATAACAAACTGGCAGATATGCTTTCTAAAAAATATTTTGACGAAAATATGGCGGCAGGTATGCCCGAAAAGAAAGCCAAAAATCAGGCAGAAAAAAAGGCCATTGAAGATGCCCGTTTTGTTCTGCCCAACGCTTGCGAAACCAAGATGATTGTCACTATGAACGCTCGTTCTTTAATGAACTTTTTCCATCATCGTTGCTGCAGTCGTGCTCAGTGGGAAATTCAGGCGCTGGCTAACGAAATGCTCCGCCTGGTGCGTGAGGTTGCGCCCACCCTGTTTAAATATGCAGGTCCTTCCTGCGTGGCAGGTCCCTGCCCTGAGGGCAAAATGACCTGCGGCAAAATGCTTGATATGCGCAAAACCTATTTAAAGGAGCAGTAACATGGGTAAATTGATTGTTATCGAAGGTGTTGACGCCAGCGGCAAAGCCACCCAAACCCAGCGTTTGTTTGAGCGCCTTAAAGCCGATGGTCATACTCTTCGTCAGATTTCCTTCCCCGATTACGAAAGCGACTTTTCCGTTCCTGTTAAGCGCTATTTAGCAGGGGATTTAGGCAAGCAGGCAGATGATGTGAATGCCTATGCCGCTTCCCTGTTCTATGCCATCGACCGCTATGCAAGTTTTAAGCGTGATTGGGGCAATTTTTATAACGATGGCGGCATTTTAATTGCCGACCGTTATGTAACCTCAAATCTCGTCCATCAGGCGGCAAAGCTCAAAGAGGGCAAAGAAGATTTTATGCTTTGGCTCCACGATACCGAATATGAAAAACTGGGACTGCCCAAGCCCGATCTCGTTCTGTTTTTGGATATGCCTCCCGCTTGTGCCAGAAAACTGATGGCAGACCGTGCCAACAAAATCACAGGTGAAGCTGAAAAGGATATTCACGAAAGTGATAAGAATTATTTAGAGCGGTCCTATGAAAACGCTATGGGTATCGCCAAGATGGCCGGTTGGCAGATTGTGCACTGTGCCGAGGGCGAAACCATCCGTTCTATCGACGAAATCAGCGATGAAATCTATAAATTAGTGAAAATGAACATCGAGTAAACGAGAGCTAGAGAGAGAAAAACGGAGAAAATAAGAGTTTGTGAAAAACATTTTAAAAATTTAAAAAAAGTACTTGACAAAAGCCTTAACTTATTCTATAATATTGAATGTTGCTTTTTGAAAAATAATGTTAAACAATATAGGAGGAAAGATTTATGAGTACATTTATGGCAAAATCTCATGACCTGCAGAGAAAATGGTATATCATAGATGCTGATGGCAAACCCTTAGGTAGAGTTGCAGCTCAGGCTGCTGCTATCCTGCGCGGTAAGCATAAGCCCGAATTCACCCCTCACTCTGACTGTGGTGATCACGTGATTATCATTAACGCAGCTAAAGCTATCTTAACCGGTAAAAAGCTGCAGCAGAAATACTACTACAGACACACAGGCTACGTTGGCGGTTTAAAAGCTGTTCGTTACGACAAGCTGATGAACGAACGTCCTGAATTTGCTATGACCAAAGCTATCAAAGGCATGCTGCCCCACAACACTGTTGGTGCATTAGCTGCTAAGAGACTGCGCGTTTACGCTGCAGATGCTCATGACCATGCAGCTCAGAAGCCCGAAGCTTGGACACAGGAAATTAAATAAGGAGGTTTGTGAAAATGGCAGAATTATTTTACGGCACAGGTAGAAGAAAAAAATCCGTTGCCAGAGTTAGACTGGTGCCCGGTAAAGGCGCAATCACCGTTAACGGTCGTGCTTTAGATGAATACTTCGGTCTGGAAACCTTAAAGGTTATCGTTAAGCAGCCTCTGGTTGCTACCAAAACCGAAGGTAAATATGATGTAATCGTTACCGTTGTTGGTGGCGGTTTCACCGGTCAGGCCGGCGCTATCCGTCACGGTATCGCAAGAGCCCTGCTGGAAGTTGATTCCGAAACTTTCCGTCCCGTTCTGAAGAAAGCTGGTTTCTTAACCCGCGACCCCAGAATGAAGGAAAGAAAGAAATATGGTCTGAAAGCCGCTCGTCGTGCTCCTCAGTTCTCCAAACGTTAATCGTTTCTTTCAAAGATTACGGCATCCACAAATGTGGATGCCGTTTTTCTTTACTTTTTCCCTATTTTGTGATAAGATAAGCAACAACAGGTTGCTTGTTTATGCTCCACCTCCATGGTATAATAAAGGTGAGGTGAAAATAGATGGAAACAAAAGATATCATTTTAGAACTCAGGACAAAAAAAGGCTTATCGCAGGATGAACTTGCCGAAAAACTGTTTGTGACCCGTCAGGCCGTATCCCGCTGGGAAAACGGCGAGACAATTCCTAATATAGAAACCCTGAAACTTTTATCAAGATTATTTGATGTATCAATCAATACCCTTCTTGGCTCGCCAAGGGAAATGGTTTGTCATTGCTGCGGCATGTCCCTCGATGATTCCACCACCAGCAAAGAAATTGATGGCATTTTCAACGAAGAATACTGCAAGTGGTGTTACTCTGGCGGTGAATTTACCATGGACTTTTGGAAACTCTACCCCGAATCTGATGGTGAAGAAAAGTTTGGAGACTTTAAGAAACAGCTGATTGATGAACTCAACGCTCTACAAATTGATGGTATGCCGAAAGTCGATAACTTAAATGTGCTCCCCGGCAGTTTTATCAATCTTGAATATACGCTGCCAAGCGGAGAAAAGGTTAAGTTTTTAGATGATAACGCCACCTATTTAGGAAACCAACTGCCCAGCAAGTTTGGCGATGGCAGATGTTTCGGCATCGCGGCTAATATGCAATTTCTTCTTGTCTGCACCTATAAAGAAAACGGAGAGGAGCCAAAACTCATCATGTATAAATATCGAAATGAAGTTCAGACCCGTTGGGGCGAAACCGAAGCCTACAGAGAACACGAGGAAAAAACTAAGGACTATAAAAAAGAGACTTGGGATCGTCTCGCCAAAGGTTTAAATGACATGATGGCAGAATTTTCCCGATGCAAAAAAGCAGGTTTTCTACCCGATTCTTCAGAGGCCGAAACCCTTGTGAAAAAACTGCAAGGTTACATCACCGAGAATTGTTACACCTGCACTAATGAGATTTTGGCGGGTCTCGGTCAGATGTATGTGGCAGATGAGCGTTTTAAAACCAACATCGACCACCACGAAGATGGCACAGCGGAATTTATCAATCAGGCCATTACAAACTATTGCTTTAAATAAGGAGCAAAATGATATGGATATCATACAGACTTTTTATGATTCATTAGCTTCACAATATGATAAACTGTTTCTGAATTGGCAGAATACAACCAAGGAACAAGCCAAACTGCTGGATACGATTTTCCGCAATCACGGTTTTGATTCTAAGGCAGAGGTGCTGGACTGCGCTTGCGGCATTGGTACACAGGCCATTGGTCTTGCTTCTCTCGGATATCGCATAACCGCATCGGATATCAGCGAGTGTGAACTTGCCGAAGCCAAACAGCGTGCCGCCGAAAACGGTGTTGACATACAATTTGAACGCGCCGATTTTCGTGCACTGTCAGAAACATTTGAAAAAAACTTTGATATCATCATCGCAATGGATAACGCCCTGCCCCATATGCTCTCGGAACAGGATTTGGCAAAAGCCATCGAAAGCATTGTCAGTCGGCTCCAATCCGGCGGCATCTTTGTTGCCAGCATCAGAGATTACGATGCTCTGCTGTTAGATAAACCGCCCTATTCTCCGCCCTATATTCACAAAACAGACAAAGGGCAAAGAGTTTCCTTTCAAACTTGGGATTGGGAGGGTGACCGCTACAAACTGGTGCAATACATCATTGAAGATGAAGGTGTTACCAACGTCAGCAAGTTCACCTGTGAGTACAGAGCCACGCGCCGAGATGAACTGACACAGTTGCTCTTGGCAAATGGTTGCAAAAGCGCGGAATGGAAGCTCCCCGAAGAAACAGGATTCTATCAACCCATTGTTATAGCAAGCAAATAAAAAAGCCTGCAAGCATCTGCTTGCAGGCTTTCATTTTTGCTTTTATTTGTCCAGTTCGGGACAGAATACAACTTTATACCCTTCCTTGTTCAAAACAGCGTTAAAGCCCTTTTTCCACTCAGAGAGGGGCAGTTTCATGCTCACATAGGGAGACAGGTCAACCTTACCGGAATTAATCAGTTCCATAGCAATCTTCCAGGAGGACATTGCAGTTGAGTTAGAGCCGAACACATCCATTTCCTTAATGTGTGTAATATCATAGGGAATGGTGATATCATGACCGCCAAAGTAACCCAAGGTTAAAAGCGTGCTCTTTGTCTTGGCAATATCAAGACAAACTCTAAGAGCCGCAGGATGACCGGATGCATCCACCACAATATCAGCACCGCGGGGATTGAGTTTTTTCACTTCGCGCTCTAAATCTTCATAGTTATCAACGCCGGCTTCAGCACCCATTTTAACCGCCAGTTCAAGACGGGCTTTATCTTGGGGCAGACCATAAGCAACAACTTTTACGCCACGGTTAATGAGCGCCTGAATGGCAAACTGACCCATATTACCGGGACCTGTCACAACCGCCACATAACCGGGCTTAATATCACGAATACGTTCATACACGCCGCGAACAGCACAGGTAAAGGGCTCAGACAGGGCGTAAGGCACAACGTCTTCCACGCTATCGGGCACCTTGAAACTATATTTTGCAGGCACAACCACGTATTCTGCCATAGCACCGTTTCTGTGAGAGCCAATGGAGGCACGGTGCGCACAAAGGGTCACTTCCCCTGCCTTGCAGTACTCACATTCGCCGCAACTATAGCAAGCGGGCAAGGTCACGATGTTATCGCCTACTTTAAAGTCGCCCACGTCGCCACAGGTTTCCACAACCTGACCAACGTATTCGTGACCCAAGGTAACGGGCATAATGGTTTCACGTTCATCCAGCATAGAATGAATGTCGCTACCGCAAATACCTGCCGCAATGACTTTAACCTTCAGTTCGCCTTCTTTCGGGGTCGGTTCGGGCACATCGCAAAGGCCCATACCATCGATACCCAAGGCATATTTAACAATAGCTTTCATATGTAGAAAACTCCTTTAAATTAAGATAATTCCTATACTTTAATTGTAACACATTTGCACACGTTTTCAATATGCACTTTTGATAAAATAATGCTATTTTATGACTTTTGCTATACAAAGTACACATCTATATGGGCAAAAAAACAGACCGATTGATACTATCAATCGGTCTGTATAAACTGATTAGGAAATAATGGTTATAACGGGCGGTGTGTTGGTACCAACTGCCTGAGGCGCAACCTCTTCAAAGATTTCAGCCACGCCCTGCTCTACCAGACGAACATCCTGCAGAACCATAGTGGGTTCGTGTGTGCCGGTGAAGGCGATGGTGATATCATTATCACCCACGCGGCAAAGGTCTGTGATATCAGCTTCATAGGGCTGCCACATATAAACACCTGCGGATGTGCCATTTACAATGATTTCGGCAATTTCCTTTGTCTCAACTTTCACTTTTGCCTGCTTGGGCAGTTTATCTAAGCTGAAGGTGTTTTTATATTCCAGTCTGCCGCTATAATAACGCCAGCTCTGTTCTGTGTAGTACTTGGTTACATCCACATCAAACTGTTTTTTCACGATGGCATCGTTCTTAACGCCAAATGCACCACGCACAACAGCGTTGGGCATCATATGTGGTGCCGCATAAGCGGGTACGCGGTGAATCATTACCAGGGTGTTTGTGCCAAGTTTTACATAGTCTGTAATGTCAACCATTCTGTCACGGGGACCGCGTTCGTAAACCTTTCTGAACTCGCCCTCAACTCGCTGACCGTTAAGCCATAATTCGCCATCATTATAGATTTCGGTGAAGAGTTCTAAGTGTTCAGGCATATCAACGATATCAAAACGAGTGTAGGCCACATAGCCATCGCCCCACTTGATGCCTTTGCCTGCAGGGAATTCCTGCAATGCCCAGGACTCGCTGGCGGTTTCGGCACGTTTTGCAACTTCGGGATCTAACTTGCCGCAAGGCTCATACGCACAAAGATAGCGGAATTTTAAGGGCAGCATATTGTCATCAATATCCAGCGTCCAACCCTTGTCCATGATGATTTCTGTTTTTGTGCCGGGGGCTTCCTCTTTAACTTCAGCAAAGTCAAGACCTTCCACGGAAACACCGGGTTTTGTCAGCATTAAGATGGGCATTTCGTGTGCAGGAACTTCTAAGGTAACAATGCCATCTTTCGCCGTTACTTTCTTAAAGTTCACTTCTTCTAAGAGGAGCATTTCATCATCGGAATCAACACGAAGCTGAACCGTTTTGGCTTCGGGACTGTCATTGAAGACCATTGTGCAGTAAAGACCTTCCGCACTGCGGTGTGCTGTTGTAACACCTGCAGGCAAATCGATACCCACAACAGTTTCTTTGCGGCAACCTTCTAAAACAGCCTTAGAAAGTTCTTCATAGAATGCCGGCAAATCAGCCAGTTCATCACGGCCCAATTTAATTAAAACAGCATTGTTTTCTTTGCAAACGGCAAAGGAAGAACTGTTTAATGTTTGTAATGCTTCAGCAGAAAGACCGCAGGAAGATGCCAAATCGTAACGGGTTGCGCTATCAGCCGCAAGGTAGGGAATCTTATCAATGAACACAATGCGACCACCCTGTTTTGCAAACGCATCCAGCATATCCATTGTGGCTTTGTTGGATACGCTTGTGGTAGGCAGAACGAAGCAATCATATTCATAACCACGGAGATGAATCTTGCCGTCTTTAACGGTCGCTTCATGGGCAATGGGCTCAAAGAAAATATCAAAGTCAACACTCTTGCGAACAAGAGCCGCACCGGCATAATGCCAGATGTTGTCCTGACGGTCTTCCCACTGCCAGCCCCACATATGTGTCCAGGAATCAATCTGGGGAATCAGCATAAGAGCCCGGCTATGGGGTTTGGTCTGGGATAAAAGGGAAGAACGGATCGCTGCATAGTCGGTAATGTCGCCATAGTAACGGAACAGGTGGTTACAGTTACCGTGGCTTGGCGGATAACCAATAGGCGGATAAATTCTGCCTTCATTCAGTGTGTACGCAGCAGTCATATAAATGATATAGGTAACACCCGTCATCATCAATTTGTTCATGATGCGTTTCATATCATCAAGGTTTAAGTCCCAGCCGCTACCTGTGAAGGTTTCGCACATGATTTTATCCTTTTTGGTAAACTTGGCAAGTGATGCAATCATTTTGTTATCGCAAGTACCAAACAAGGGGTGTTCCATATCCTTTTTGGACAGGATGTTATCAATACCGGGCACATCAAACTTAGACAGGGCTTCATAGAAGTCACCCATCTGAGAGGTGTGGAAGTTTAAGAGAGATTCCGCGCTCATATGACCGGTCAGCTGCAGACCATTTTCGTGACACCATTTCTGGTATTCACCCAGCCAACCCTCTGTAAACAGACGAGTGGTGGTTTTATAATAATCATAGCAAACCTTTAAATCTTCATCGGATTCACGAACACCGGTCAGAGCGATGAAATGATCACGGATTTTGTAGCCGTGTTCTTTATAAAATTCATCTTCAACAACAATAGAATAAGGGCGTTCGTTCTTTTCGTAGAACAGATTACCAAGACCTGTTTCATCAGTAAAGATACGGGTAATACTTTTACCGATTTTATCGCCTAAACGCTCGGTATAAACCTCGTTGTTCATCTTTAAAAACTCTTTAATGGAACGGGGGTTCATGGTATCGGTAACGCCATGAGTAAAGTCAGTAAAAGAAGACCATTTGCTGTTAGGCGGGAATGCTTCTAAGATGACTCTTGTAAATACGAACACCTGTGTGGTACAGGTATTTTCATTTTTCCAGGTCACACGGCCACCGTTATTGGTGCCGTCACTTTTAAAGACTTCGATTTTAACCTGATCGGTAATATCTTCTCTGGCACCGGTTTTATCGGTATACTGCACCTGAACGCACAAAAGTTCACCACGGTACCAGATGTCAACGGGCTCGCCTGCCTGTGCATCCGCACGGAACCATTTAAGAGATGTCATACGAAGTTCGGGGAACTTTTTAAACAGTTTACCCCCGCAACAACCGGAAGACCAGTCATATTCATCATATAGAGAATATTTCATGCCCAGGCTTTCTGCTGTGTTGCAAGCCAGTTCAATCATATCCATAAAGAAATCGGATAAGTAGTCATCATATTCACTCATCCAGGAGGGGTGAATGTAGATTTCCTTAATGCCTGCTTCTGCAAACTCCTGTACCTGTTTTACGATGTTATCTTCGCAAAGCGGTCCTCCCCAACCCCACATAACCGCAGGGCGTTCACAGTCGCCGTCTTTACTTAAAAAATATGTAATCTTATCTGCCATTTTTGCAAGTCCTCCCTTGCGTCAAAATTTTGGTTTATAAGGTCATTGTACCACCGAAAATATCCAATGTCAACAATTTTTCCAATGAATTGACAAATTATTTTTTTGTTTCTTTTTCCCATAAAAAAAGAGGTGGTTTTTGACATAAAAAACCACCTCTTTTTGATTAATTTTCATTTGTAAAAAGCATCGCTTCGATATAGGCCTCCTGAAAAACAGGGTTCCCTGCCAATTCTTCGATTTTTGCCATTTGGCTAACTATCTCTGCCCTTTGTTCTGCACCCTGTTGCAACAAAATCATAGCCGCACCCATCAGTGCACCGTTGCCCAAAAGACGAATCTTCTCTTTTTCAATATTAGGCAGCAACCCAATGGTTTGTGCATTGGCAGGATTTAAATACATGCCAAAGCCACCCGCAACATCCATGTGCGCCAACTCGTCTGTACCTATATCAGTGATTGTCATCAACGTCTTAATCCCCGCAAAAATTGCCGCCTTGGCAAGCTGCATATTGCGGATATCTTCCCCTGTCAGAAAAACGCCCTTGGCAAGCATATAGGGGGCATCCTCTAAATAGCCCGTTTCGTCCAGTTCATCTAACTGCAAAAGGCAGGCCACCGCATCCACCGCGCCGCCACCGCAAATGCCACAGGGTGCAGTTTCGCCAATGGTGTGAATGCCCAGTCGTCCGTTTTCAATCCAAACTTTATCTATAGCGCCCGCTTCCCCACGCATACCGCAGGAAAGGCCCGCCCCTTCAAAAGCAGGACCCGCCGCTGTGGAGCAACAAGATAGTGTACCACGATGCCACAGGGCCATCTCGCCGTTTGTACCGATGTCGCAGAGAAGCGCTGTTTCATCCTTATCACAAAGACCTGAGGATAGGAGCGCCATCGTTGTATCCGCACCAACAAAGGCAGAGATACAGGGCGCTAAATAGACCTTTGCATCAGGGCAAGGCAAAGAAAGAGAATCACCGCTGACCCACTCGCCAAACAAATGGTCAGCGCGGAAAGGCGCACGGGATAAGCAGGTCACATCCCGCTCGGTTAAAAAGTAAAGCATCGCTGTGTTGCCTGCTATGGCAACACGGTCGATATCCGCTGCCAGAACCCCTGCCGAATCGGTGCACTCAACCAAAAGGTCAGCAAGTGCCTTGCGGATAAGGTTTGCAAGTTCCTTTTTGTTGTCCTCTAAAGATGCCTGCACACGACTCATCACATCCGCCCCGAACATACCTTGCGGATTGGGTGCCGATGCAGCCCCTAAAAGACGTGTTGTATCGTAAAGGGATACCACCAGCGTGGTGGTACCAATATCAATTGCCGCACCATATTTTTCAAAAATCGGCGTCCATTTAAAGGCAGGCAGTGTACCCTCGGTGCAAATCTGCGCCACTTTTGCCTCTGACCTTTCAATATGGCATTCACCCATCACTTTTGCCTGACAGGCAAGGCGCAAACCACTCTTACGTTCTGCCTCGCTCAAGGCGGATTTCTCCGCCTCTGTGGGCGCAGAAAGGTCACCGAAAGCCAAGACCCGACACTTTTTGCAGGTGCCTCTGCCTCCGCAAATGTGGTCTTTTTTATGCTCCGGCGCAAGAATATCGCTGATAAGCGTTCCTTGTTCAATTGTCAGGCGTGCACCACCATAGGTGCAAGTGACAAAATCAGTCATGATAAAAATCTCCTACTGTACTGCTTTTTTAATCTCCTGAGACCATTGTACCAAAAATATGGTGTACTTTTCAAGTACTGTATATATTTTTCCATGCTATCCCGACAGGAAAACATATTGAATTTTGTCAAAAATTGTGATACAATAAAACCAAATTTGTTACATAAGCGGAGGCCACCCCATGAGTTTTGAACACGATTTAAAAGCCGAGGTTTTTATCTCCTTTAAAAATTCCGATTCTTCCGGAAACCAGACTGAAGACAGCAAGATCGCCAAAGACCTGTATGAAGAACTGAACCATCGTGGCATCACCACATTTTACAGCAACTCAACCTTGCTCTCTTTGGGTCAGTCTGTTTACAAAAAGGCGATTGATGAAGCGCTGGATGCCACCAAGGTGTTGGTTGTTGTGTCCTCCTCTATCGAATTTTTAACATCTCAGTGGGTTGAATATGAATGGAGCAGTTTCCATCAGGATATCTTAAGTGGGATGAAACAGGGCGCGCAGATTGTTAACTTCTTCGGCAATTTTTCCCGTGAAGAAACACCCCGTTCTCTCCGCGATTTTCAAACCTATCACATCGGCACCGACGCGGTAACAACCGTAGCAGATTTTGTGCAAAATATCCTGGCGAACATCCGCAGTGAGCAGGCAGTTACCCCCGAAGCGGCGGCACAGAAAATGCTCAACATCAAAAGCACATTAGGCGGCGAAAAGGTGCGTCAGTCCTTCTATTCTTCCGATGCGGATAAGGAATTTAAACGCCTGATGGTGCAAAGCACAAACACACAGGGCTGTGATATGGCGGTTTTAAACAAACTTGTGGCAGAACTTGACCGTCCCCTTTGGATTTTGGATTTGGGCTGCGCTTATAACTATGTGGGCAATATGCGTTTTGGCAAAATGGAAAACGTAAAAGTGCTGGGTATTGACATCAGCGATAAATGTTTAGACTATGCCAAAGAACATTCCGACCCTGATAAATTCGTGTTCAGAAAACTGGATTTAGAAGATGGTATGATGGACGAGCATCTGCAGGAGATTATGGACGAACTGGGCATCCCCCAGTTTGACCTGATGTTCGGCGCTCTGCTTCTACTCCATTTAAAGAAACCCGTCACCGTGTTAAAACGTTTGAGAAAGTTCTTGGCCCCCGATGGCTATATGGTTGTCCGCGGCTCCGATGACGGATCTGTCATCGCAGTGAATGACAACGGTCTTGTACAGAAAATTTTAGATAAATGCCATTCTTTAGTTGGCTTTTCCGATCGTCAGAACGGTCGCAAACTCTATAACCAGTTAGAAGATGCCGGCTACCGTGACATCAAGGTGGAGACCTTCTTAAAGGATTTATCCGGCAAGGATATTGACGAGCGTGACGATATTTTCTTCGAGCGTTTTTCCTATCGTAGCAATAACTTCAGAAAGATTATGGAAGCCGACCCGAACAACGAAGAAAAGCGCACTAATTATCTGTTTATGAAATATGCCTTAGAAGAACTTGAGGAACTGTTTGCAAAACACGATTTTTGGTACTGCGAACATGACTTTATTGCTTATGGCAGAGCCAAATAAAAAGACTCCAAACGGAGTCTTTTTATTTGGCATTCAAAATTATCGATTATTTTTTTTATTTTTTTGGGAAAAAATATTTACAAATGAAAATAAAAGGTGTATAATTGAATATGTAGACGAATTTGGTAAAAAATTCCTTTTAAATTTACAAGGAGCGTGGTAACAATGAAACTGATTATCAAAGACAATTACGAAATCATGTGCGCTTGGGCGGCACAGCACATTGCTGATGCCATCAACAACCATTCTGAAGACCGTCCCTTCGTTCTGGGTCTGCCCACAGGTCCTTCTCCTCTGGGTGTTTACAGAAACCTGATCGAAATGAACAAGGCCGGCAAAGAAACCTTTAAAAATGTTGTAACTTTCAATATGGATGAATATGTTGGTCTGCCCAGACAACCCGACCAGAGCTACTGGTACTACATGCACGACAATTTCTTTAACCATATTGACATTCCTGCTGAAAACATCAACATCTTAAACGGTATGGCTGATGATTTAGAAGCAGAATGCCAGCGTTATGAAGACAAAATCGCATCCTATGGCGGCATCGACCTGTTCATGGGTGGTTCCGGTGTGGATGGTCACATCGCGTTTAACGAACCCTTCACATCTTTAACTTCTCGCACAGGCGTTCGCGCCCTGACCGAAGATACTCTGATTGTGAACTCCCGTTTCTTCGATAACGATCCCAACAAAGTGCCCAAAACCGCACTCTCCGTTGGCGTTGGTACCGTTTGCGATTCCAAACAGGTTATGCTCTTAATCAACGGTCACAACAAGGCACGTGCTCTGCGTCATTGTGTTGAAGGCGGCGTTGATCACGCTTGGACCATCAGCGCTCTGCAGCTGCATCCCGATGCAATCATCGCTTGTGACGAAGCTGCCTGCGGCGAACTGAAAGTTGACACTTACAAATACTTTAAGGAAATCTGCAAAGACGAAAAATAAGTCTTAGATCAAACAAAAACCTCCGCTTTTCGCGGAGGTTTTTTTCATATGTAGGGCTTCCCCTTGAGGGGAAGCTGTCACGAAGTGACTGATGAGGTGTCATTCTTTCATTCGTCAGTTCCCACCTCATCCACCGCAAGCGGTCCCCCTTCCCCTTGAGGGGAAGGCAAGAAAAGCCACCGCAAATGCGGTGGCTTTTTTTGATAACGATTTCTCTTAGTTCATACCATCCAACAGTTTCTGTGCATCGGCATTGCCCTGTGCTGCGGATTTTTCGTACCAATAGCGTGCTTTTTCAAGGTCGATCTCACAGCCCTGACCCAGTTCGTACATAGTGCCTACCCAGAACTGTGCCTCATCGTCGCCCTGTTCTGCCTGTTTTTCTTTCCAATAGAGGGCTTTCTCAAGATTAACTTCGCAACCTTCGCCCTCTTTATACATTGCATAGCAATTTCCCTGTGCCACAGGCTCACCCTGCTCCGCGGCCCTTTCATACCAAAACAGAGCCTTTTCATAATTCACTTCACAGCCCTGGCCATGATACAACATCTGAGCATAATACATCTGAGAACGAAGATGGCCTGCTTTGGCACCTTTGCGAAAATAAGGTAGTGCCATGACATAATGCTCCTCACGGTACCATTTCTCAGCAAAGTCAAGTTCAACAATCAGGTCTGCCATTTCTCCCTCGTCTTCAACATTTAACTTGAATGTTCTGCCTGCAAATTGTTTTTCAACAGGTTCTATATAGTCGTCTTCCGGTTCCGGCTCAGCAGGTTCTTCCTCCACTTCCGGCGCTTCTTCTGCAGGTTGAGCAGGTGCCTGCTGCTGTTTTTCCAGTTCTTTGATGCGGGCACTCATTTCATCAATCTTGCGTTGCTGCTGCTCGAAACTTTCGTCAAATGCGCGGTCAATTGCTTCTCTTTTTGCCATCTGTGACTTATCGGGCAATGCAAAAACGATAAGAGCCAGCACGGGGAACAAAAATGCACCAATGCCAAAAAGAAAACCGGAATATCCCTTGTTTTTTGCCACCCCATAGGAAACATAAACCGCGATAATCAATATAAGTCCAAAAATTTCCATCATTTTACCTCATCTCATATTGTCAATGTCATACCATTTTTAAAAGCCCTGAAAATCAGGGCTTTTAAAATACAATATTATTCTCACTCGATAGTGCCAACCGGCTTCGGTGTCAGGTCATAGAGAACACGGTTAATGCCTTCAACCTCTGCGGTGATACGGGCGGTGATTTTATGCAGAACTTCGTAGGGGATTTCTTCGATGGTTGCGGTCATCGCGTCGGTGGTGTTCACCGCACGGATGATTGCCGGCCATCCTTCATAACGTTTACCATCGCGTACGCCAACGCTCTTAAAGTCGGGCACTGCGATGAAATACTGCCAAACGTGCTGGGACAGACCATAGTTATCAAATTCTTCACGGAGAATTGCATCGGCTTCACGGAGAGCTTCTAATCTGTCACGGGTGATAGCGCCCAGGCAACGAACGCCAAGACCGGGACCCGGGAAGGGCTGACGGTCAACCATGTTAGCAGGCAGACCCAGCGCTTTACCAACCACACGCACTTCGTCTTTATACAGCAGTTTGATGGGTTCAACCAGTTCCATTTTCATGTCTTCCGGCAGGCCGCCAACGTTGTGGTGCGCTTTTACGCCATCACTTTCAATAATATCGGGATAAATGGTGCCCTGAGCCAAGAAATCAACGTCGTCTGCCACTTTAGCCGCTTCTTCATCAAACACAACGATAAATTCGTTACCGATGATTTTACGCTTCTTTTCGGGCTCAAAAACGCCTTCCAGTTTACCTAAGAAACGGTCGGTAGCATCGATATAAACAAGGTTTGCATCAAGACCATCACGGAAGATTTTAATAACATCTTCGCTTTCGCCTTTTCTCATCAAACCGTGGTTAACGTGTACACAAATCAGCTGCTTGCCAATGGCTTTGATTAACAGTGCCGCAACAACGGAACTATCAACACCGCCGGTCAGAGCCAGCAGAACTTTTTTATCGCCTACCTGTGCGCGAATTTCGGCTACCTGCTCTGCGATAAATGCATCAGCCAGTTCCTTTGTGGTGATACGCGCCATGGATTCAGGACGTACGTTACTCATTTTCATTCCTCCCGAGAATTTGTAGATTTACATTTAATGTTTATATTTTACCACTTTTTTATAAATATTTCAATAAAAAATTTCGATAAAATTCGCCATAGCAGGAAAAAAATTCTTGTAAGCCTATACAAAAACCCCCAAGCGTTTTGCTTGGGGGTTTTGATATTATTCTTCAGTCTCGACCGGCTCTACAACTTTGTAGGAAACCAACTCACAAATGGCGCAATCCTTTACCTTGGCCAGTACATAATAATACGTGGTTTCATTCTCGTATGTTTTAACTGCTTTCAAATAGGAAGTGCTTGTTTTCGTTGATAAGCCTTTCTTGATGGACTTGGTGGTATCCCACAGTACATTCGTTCCGTGGGGAATGATTCCGTAATAATCTAACGAACCTCCGGTTGAAAGATCCATATAAGAAGATCTGATATATGTTACATAACCATAGATATAATCAAACTCGTCATCAGGCTCTGTTACAACTGCCCTGTCATGCCCATTAAACAGGTCTAAAACGCGATGCAGACTATCAATTTCTCCTGCCGCATTTGTTGTGTAATAAAAAACATCGCCCGGCATAATGAAAAACCAATCATCGCCACGACAATCATGCGCTCTCGCCAGAGATTTGATTTCACCCGCCTGGTAAAAATTCAGGACATTCGTTCTATATCCTTCTGAATCCAGTCCCGTAGAAACACTCATAACCACCGACATGGGATTTCCATCCACAATATTCAGCGTACAGGATGCAGTTTTTTTGCCAAAGACAGATTTTGCTGTGATGCGTACAACGCCCGCCCCATGAGTTGTTACAACACCATTTTCATCAACGGTTGCAATCTCTACATTAGAAGAAGTCCAGATGATGTCATCGTTATTCTGCAGTGGCTCATCGCTCTCCTCGTTGATTTCAGGCAGAGCTGTTAAATGTTTGGACATATCAACACTGTATCCAGAATAGACTAACAACTCGGAGCGTAAATCCAATTCCGTTGCAGGAAGTACCACCTTGATGGTTATAACACTTTCAACTGCTGTGCCCTCAATATAGGCTCTGATGCGTGTTTCGCCCGGAGCAACGCCTTTTACTGTTCCATTAGAGACTGTGGCCGTATAAGGGTCAAGACTTTCCCATCGGATAGCATCTGCGGTCTTAACTGCATCTCCGTCTGCATCCGTATAGTAGCTGTAGGCATTTAAGTTGATAGTTTCGCCCAGTGCCACCGCGTTGTCACCTGTGATTTCAATCCATTCAGGCATAGGTTTAACGGTTACAGTACAATATGCAGTTTTCTTGCCGCCGACTGCTTTTGCTGTGATTTTAGCACTACCAACACCAACAGGCGTTACAACACCGTTTTCATCAACCGTTGCAACACTTTCTTTGGAGGATGTCCAAAGAATCTTGTCTGTATTGCCCTCGGGCGTCGTGGTCAATTTTGTATTAAAGTTCACTGCCTGACCAAGGTACAAGGTTTCCTTAGATGACTCAAACTGTAATTTCGTAGCAGGGATAACAACTTCTAACTCAAAAGTCTCTTCCAAACCGATGCTTTCAATATAAGCCGTGATGGTTACAGTGCCTGCTTGCAGACCTGTTACCTTACCTTTATCGGTGACGGTGGCAATGGTCTCATCGGAACTTCTCCACTGCACAACGTCTTTGGTCTTAACCGCTTTCTCGCCATTCATATAATAAGCATAGGCTTTTAAGGTGATGTATTTGCCCTGTTTCACTGCGACGTCGCCTGTGATTTCAATCCATTCGGGCACAGGTGCCACGGTAACAGTCACGCTTGCGGTTTTCTTGCCGCCGACTGCTTTTGCTGTAATCTTCGCTGTGCCGATTCCAACTGTGGTTACAACACCGTTTTCGTCAACGATTGCAACGCTTTCCTTGGAGGATGTCCAAACAATTTCGTCGGTGTTAACTACGGGTGTCACTTCCAGTGTTTCGGAAAGGTCAAGTTCATAACCCATATAAACCGTCGCCTTGGAAGATTCAAACTTCAGTTTTGTAGCAGGAATCACAACGGTGATTTCGAATGTTTCCTCAAGACCAATACCTTCGATGTAAGCAGTAATTGTCACGGTGCCTGCACCGATGCCTGTTACCTTGCCTTTGTCGGTGACGGTGGCGATAGAATCGTCAGAACTTCTCCACTGCACAACGTCCTTTGTCTTAACTGCATCGCCATCGGCATCAGCATAGTAAGCATAGCCCTTTAAGGTGATATATTTATTTTGTGCCACAGCGCTATCGCCTGTGATTTTAATCCATTCAGGCACGGGTGCCACGGTAACAGTCACGCTTGCGGTTTTTTTGCCGCCAACGGATTTCGCTGTAATTTTAGCACTACCAACGCCAACGGGCGTTACAATACCGTTTGCATCAACGATTGCAACACTTTCCTTGGAGGATGTCCAAAGGATTTCGTCTGTGTTAACCTCGGGTGTTACTTCCAGTTTGGCAGAAAGATCAAGGTCATAACCCATATAGACAGTTGCCTTGGAAGATTCAAACTTCAGTTTTGTGGCAGGAATCACAACGCTCACTTCAAAGCTTTGGGTCACCGCTGTGCCTTCAACAGATGCAACGATAACCGCTGTACCTGCCGCCTTGCCTGTTACCTTGCCCTTGGAAACAGTGGCAATATCTTCGTTAAGACTTACCCAACTAATCGTGTCTTTTGTCTTAACTGCATCGCCATCTGAATCAGTATAATAAGCATAGGCTTTTAAGGTAATATATTTGCCCTGTGCCACAGCACTATCGCCTGTGATTTCAATCCATTCGGGCATGGGGTTAACAGTTATAGTGCAATATACTGATTTTTTGCCACTGGCAGATTTCGCTGTAATCTTTGCCGTGCCTTTGGCAAGAGGTGTAACCACACCACTTGCACTTACCGTTGCAACAGCTTCATTAGAGGATGTCCAAATAATCTCTTCTGTATAATCCTCCGGTGTAACGGTGGCTGTTTCCATCAGGTTAAGCATCTGGCCGCCGGCGTAAAGGGTCGCTCTTGTGGTTGCCAGTTTCAAACTGGTAATCGGTGCCACACGAATCGCTTCAAATACGGCGTATAAGGTCAAACTTTTATTCACCTGATACAAATCGCCGGGCAGATACATAACCTCGCCTCCGACGGTTCGGCTCCAACCTTTAAACATATAGCCAACACGGCTGGGTTCAACGCTGGATAAAACAACATCCACACCATAAGTCTTTGTTTGGCTCATAAAAAGAACATCAGGTTCTACCATATAGGAGATGGCGTATGTATTAATTTTCCAAACAGCATAGAGAGTTATGCTTTTATTTTCCCAATAGCTGGAAATATAAGCAACAGTTCCGTTCGGTTCCGTTGCCCAACCCCTAAAGGTATAACCTTCTCGAGTGGGTTTAACAGGGCTCAAATTCAGGATTTGGCCATAGATTTTCACCTGTGCTTCGGGCGCGCCTTCGCCACCGTTTGCATCAAAGATAACCTCATAGGTAAGCAATTCCCAAATGGCATACAGCGTTACACTTTCATCTGTCGTGTAGGTCGCACCTGCGGCATAAACAACGGTACCATTCGATTCAGTTCCCCATCCTTTGAAGGTATAACCCCTTTTAGTTGGGATGGTATTGCTTAAAACAAGGTCTGATCCATAGGTCTTAATCTGTTTTTCGGGGGTACCTGTTCCGCCACAGACATCGTAGGTGATTTCGTAAGTGTAAATCTCCCAAACGGCATAAAGCGCCAGATTAGTATCATTCATACAGAAAGCACCGGCTCTGTAAACAACATCACCATCTTTTTCTGTTGCCCAACCTTTGAAATTGTGCCCTTCTCTTGAGGGTACAACTTGACTTAAAAGCAGACCCTCACCATGGGTCTTCACCTGCGCTTCGGGAGCGCCCGTGCCGCCATTGGCATCATAGGTGATGTGATATGTATCCGCTTCCCACAGAGCGACGAGGTACAGGTTTACATTTTTTGTATAGATGTCACCGGGCATATATTCTACTTGGCCAATGTAACGCTCTCTTGTCCATCCTTTAAAGGTGTGACCTTTGCGGGTGGGAATATCGCTACTTAAAATCAAGTCAACGTCATGGGTTTTAATCTGTGTTGCAGGCGCGCCCTCGCCACCCCATGCGTAATAAGTAACCTCATAGGTACGGATTGCCCAAACAGCATAAAGAGTGATACCGCTATTTTCTGTATATGCAGCACCGGCAGCATATACAACTGCGCCGCCTGCCTCGGTTGCCCATCCTTTAAAGACGTAGCCCGTTCTGAGGGGCTCAACATGACTTAAGTTTAGGATCACATTATGAACTTTAATGTCCTTTTTAGGCGCACTCACGCCACCGTTAGCATCATAAACAACATCGTAGGTATGCACTTCCCAAATAGCATAAAGGGTTATGTCCCCATTATCGCTATATACATCACCTGCATAGTAGAAGGCTTCTCCTATAGGATCAAACCCCCAACCCAGGAAGGTATGACCCTCACGGGTGGGAATCACGTTGCTTAACGCAATCTCCACGCCATAGGTTTTCACCTGCGGTGCGGGAGCGCCTGTGCCACCGTTAGCGTCATAGGTAATTTCGTAAGTATGAATCTCCCAAACAGCATACAGAGTTACGCCCTCATTGGCTGTATAGGTGTCACCGGGTTGATACACGGGTGCACCGTTTTTCTCAGTGGCCCAACCTTTAAAATCGTGACCGTCTCTGGCAGGGATTAAGTGATGCAGAACAATATCAAAACCGTGGGTTTTCACCTGCATATCCAGAGAATCTTCATAGCCATTGAAATCGTATGTAATCTCATAGGTATGAACATCCCAAACCGCATAAAGCGTTGCATCCCCATTGCCCGCATAGGTATCACCGGGGGCATACACAACGGGGCCATCAGGCTCGGTTGCCCAGCCGTTAAAGGTGTGACCTGCCCAAGTAGGAATTACGTCACTTAAAACAAGGTCAACATCCTGCACTTTTGTCTGCGCCTCGGGGGCATTGTCGCCACCATTGGCATCATAAATCACTTCATAGGTATGAGCTTCCCAAACCGCATAGAAGGTTACGGGTTCGTTCTTTGTATAGGTGCCGCCGGCAGCATATTCCACTTCTCCATCGCGGACAGTTGACCAACCTTTAAAGGTATAACCCTCACGGGTGGGAATATCGGAAATCAAAGTATAATCACGGTGATGCAGTTTTGCATACTGCGCATTTGAAATGCCATGACCACCGTTGGCGTCATATCGAACCCGATAGTTTTTCATAATCCACCAAGCATATAACGTTACATCTGCGTTGGCAGAATACGTGTCGCCCGGCTGATAATCGGCTCTGCCGATTTTTTCTGTTGCCCAGCCCATAAAGTTGTAACCTTCACGGGTGGGAACAACGTCACTTAAAACCACGTCCTGATTATGCACTTTAACCTGCATTTCGGGCGCACCTGTGCCGTCCCAGGCATCATAGGTAATCTGATAGGTCCTAGCTTCCCAAACGGCATAGAGGGTGCAATCGGCATCCTCTGTGTATGTATCGCCGGGGGCATATTTCACAACGCCACCTAACTCTGTGGCCCAGCCTTTGAAGACAAAGCCCTCATAAACGGGCACAACATCACTTAAAATCAGCGTTTCGCCGGAGATTTTGGTCTGTTCTGAAATCTCGCCTTCGGCACCTGTCAGGTCATAGTTAACCCTATAGGTTTCAATTTCAGACACGTTGATAAAACCGTTCTGAGTCATCATCTCTACGGTTTCAATATTTTCATCTCTTGCATCCAGCACTTCTACGCGGATTTCATAACGTCCCGCCGCATTTGTAGGCACAGTAAAGCCAAGGGTTGCCAGCGTTCCGTTTGTGCTGTCTGCTGCATCCAAGCCATCCCAAAGGATGCGGAAAGAGGATTCATCGGTTTCTTCACCGGATTCTGTCATAGTAAGGGTAGGCAAAGCACCGCCTTGACTCAGACCCTGATAGGTCAGTTCTTCGGGATAAGAAACTTCTAAAAGGAGTCCCAAAAGACCGGGATTGCCGGACAGGGACAGGGGAACTGTCACATAAGTTTCGTCTCCCACATAAATAGATGTATCCGAAGCGGTCACGTAGGGCGTAGAACCTCCCGAGCCGCTTTCACTCTTTGTTGCAAATACCTGAACGGGCAAAACCGAAGTTAAGACAAATATGAGAGCGCACATAAGCGCCAATGTACTTTTCCACATTTTCTTCATGTTTCTGCCTCCTTTTACTAAAATCGAATGTATGTATCTGTATCTATTATTTTAAGTCAATGGGGACACTCCCCCAATTTAACTTCATTGTATCATTAAATCAAGATTTTGTCAATAAAAATGCCGCTACGGGCGAGCGGCAAAAAATGGATTTAATAATAGAATTTTCGCCTTGCGGCAAAGCGTTCTCATCTAAGAAGGGCGCAGCAAAAAAAGAAAAACCATCGGAGATACGGTGCGCTCCCGCCTGCGGCGAACGTTCGCTTCTTATGGATGGATTATAAAAACAAAAAGCACCCATAAAGGGTGCTTTTCGTTTTGGTGAGCCATCGGAGATGCGGTCCGGTCCCCCGTCTTGTCGACCGCCCTCCGCGGTACCCGACAGACGGCGGTGCTCCCGCTCCGCGGGCCGCGAA